>CAZYTO010000079.1:0-20013 GCA_964650405.1 uncultured Thermoanaerobaculia bacterium
CCAAGGACGCCGGCAAGATCGCCGGCCTGGAAGTCCTGCGCATCATCAACGAGCCCACGGCGGCGGCCCTGGCTTATGGCCTGGACAACAAGGAGAACCAGATCATCGCCGTCTACGACCTCGGCGGCGGCACGTTCGACATTTCCATCCTGAAGCTCGAGCAGGGCCTCTTCGAAGTGCTCTCCACCTCCGGCGACACGTACCTCGGCGGCGAGGACTTCGACAAGCGGATCATGGACTGGCTCATCGAGGGCTTCCAGCGCGACACAGGCATCGACCTGCGCGACGACCGCATGGCCCTGCAGCGGCTCAAGGAGGCCGCGGAGCGCGCCAAGCACGAGCTGTCCATCGCGGAGGAGAGCCGCGTGACCCTGCCGTTCATCTCGGCCGACGCCTCGGGACCGAAGCATCTCAACAACGTCCTGACCCGGCGCGAGTTCGAGCGGATGGTCGAGGACCTCATCCAGAAGACCATCGACCCGGTCAACGACGCCCTCAAGGCGGCCGGCGTGACGGCCAAGCAGATCGACGAAGTGGTCCTGGTCGGCGGCCAGACCCGCATGCCGCGGGTCATTGAGGCGGTCAAGGAAGTCTTCGGCAAGGATCCGAACCGCAACATCAATCCGGATGAAGTGGTGGCCGTGGGCGCGGCCATCCAGGGCGGCATCCTCCGCGGCGACATCAAGGACATGGTGCTGCTGGACGTGACGCCGCTGTCGCTGGGCATCGAGACGCACGGCGGTCTCTTCACGAAGCTCATCGAGCGCAACTCCACCATCCCCACCAAGAACTCGCTGATCTTCACCACGGTGGCGGACAACCAGAACAAGGTGCAGGTGCACGTGCTGCAGGGCGAGCGCGAGTTCGCCCGGGAGAACAAGTCGCTGGGCAAGTTCGACCTGGTGGGCATCCCGCCCGCGCCGCGCGGCGTGCCGCAGATCGAGGTCACGTTCTCGCTCGACTCGAACGGCATCGTCAGCGTCACGGCCCGCGACCAGGCCACGGGGCAGTCGCAGGGCGTGCAGATCAATCCCGCAGGCGGCCTGTCGCAGGACGAGATCGAGCGGCTGGTCAGCGAAGCGGCCGAGCACTCCCGCGCTGACGCCGCCCGCCGCGAGATCCGCATGCTCCAGAACAAGCTGGAGGGAATGATCTACACCAACGAGAAGGTCTACAAGGAGTTCGGCCGTCTCCTGAAACCCGAGGAGGGGGAGAAGGTCAACGCGGTCCTCGGCCGGGCCAAGGAAGTGGCCAACGCCGAAGACCGCCAGAAGCTCAACGACGCGATCTTCGACCTGCAGGGCGCCTCGCGCATTCTGACCAGTGTCATGTTGTACAACCCGATGAAGATGGGCTCACCCGAGGGAGGGTGAGGAAAGTGCTGAGTGCCGAGTGCTGAGTGCCGAGAAAGGCACGGATCGCTCGGCACTCTGCACGGATGACTCGGCACTCGGCACTCAGCACTCAGCACTTTCCTCTTCTATGGCGACTACTGAAAAGCGTGATTACTACGAAGTCCTCGGCGTGCCGCGCGGCGCGGCGATGGACGACATCAAGAAGGCCTACCGCAAGCTGGCGGTGAAGTACCACCCGGACATGAACCCCGGCGATTCGGATGCCGAGGAGAAGTTCAAGGAGGCGGCGGAAGCGTACGGCGTGTTGTCAGACGAGGAGAAGCGGGCCCGCTACGACCGCTACGGCCATGCCGGCACGGCCGGGATGAGCGGCTTCGACCCGAACCAGTTCGCCGACTTCGGCGACATCCTGGGCGACCTCTTCGGCTTCGGCGACTTCTTCGGCGGCGGCAACCGCAGGCGGGGCAACCGCGCCGCCCGCGGCAACGATCTGCGCTACGACCTGACGCTGGACTTCGAAGAGGCCGTATTCGGCAAGGACATCACGCTGACCATCCCGCGCGTCGTGGGCTGCACCGTGTGCTCCGGCAACGGCGCGAAGCCGGGCACACATCCGGTGACCTGCTCCGGCTGCGTCGGACGCGGCCAGATCCGCTACTCGCAGGGCTTCTTCGCCGTGGCCCGGACCTGCCCGCAGTGCGGCGGCGCCGGGCGGGTGATCAAGGAGCCGTGCACGAACTGCAACGGCGCCGGCCGGGTGCGCGAGGAGAAACAGATCTCGGTGAAGATTCCTCCCGGCGTCGACGACGGCTCCCGCCTGCGCGTGGGCGGCGAAGGGGAAGGGGGCGTCAACGGCGGACCGGCCGGCGACCTGTACGTGTTCCTCTCCGTCCGCGAGCACGAGACGTTCCAGCGCCGCGACTACGACATTCACAGCGACCAGTCGATCTCCATGACGCAGGCCGCCCTCGGCGCGGAGCTGCCGACGGCCACCCTCGACGGCCCGGAGACGCTGAAGGTCCCCAGCGGCACGCAGCCCGGCCAGGTCTTCCGCCTCCGCGGCAAGGGTGTGCAGTTCCTGCAAGGCAGCGGACGCGGCGACCACTACGTGCACGTGAGCGTGCGGATCCCGACGGCCCTGAGCGAAGAACAGCGCGCTCTCCTGGCCCGCCTGGCCGAGATCGACGGCGAGAACCCGCCCGAGCACAAAGGCGCGCTCGGGAAGCTGAAGGATTTCTTCACGTAGGTCGCTGGTCGCTGATCGCCATTCGATCCTTCGGCCGGACACCCTCTCCCACCGGGAGAGGGTCGCTGCGGAGCGCCCATCGCCAGGCGCTGAGTCATTGGTCAACAGTCAGCGTCGCGGCGAGGTGAGGGGTCAAGGCCTTCCTGGAACTAACCCTCACCCCGGCACTTCCGCGCTCGTCGCAGCGAGTTGATTCACAGTCCTCCGGATTGCGCGCTCCAGTGCCGACCCTCTCCCGTGGAGAGAGGGTGGCCCCTGCGTACCGCGCTCACCCTATCGTCCGGGTAGAGCGTCGTATGCGGCCCGCCGTACTATCCTTCCGCCATGCCGAACTTCTCCAAGTGGCGCCCGCATCCGTGGCATGGTCTCGAGATCGGAGCCGGTGCGCCGCGGGTGGTGAATGCTTTCATCGAGATCACGCCGTTCGACCTGGTGAAGTATGAAGTCGACAAGGCCAGCGGCTACCTCCGGGTGGACCGTCCGCAGCGCACGTCGTCCCAGCCGCCGGCGCTCTACGGCTTCATCCCGCGGACGTACTGCGCCGAGGAGGTGGCGAAGCTGGCGGGGGCGGAGAGGGGCGACGGCGATCCGCTGGACATCTGCGTCCTGAGCGAGCGGCCCATCGCCAAGTCGGAGATCCTCATTGCCGTGCGGGTCATCGGCGGGCTGCAGATGATCGACCGCGGGGAGGCGGACGACAAGATCATCGCCGTGTTGCAGGGTGACTACGTCTGGGGCAGCGCCAACGACCTGGCCGACGTCCCCCCGGTGCTAGTGGAGCGTCTCCACCACTACTTCACGACCTACAAGCTCGTGCCGGGCGAGACGTCGCAGGCGCGCATCGCCAAACGGTACGGCGCCGAGGAGGCCTGCCGGGTGATCGAGGCCTCGACGCGGGACTACGCGACACACTTCGGCGAGATCTCAGAGATCTCCTGAATGTGGCCGCTGCTACGATGCGCAGGTGATCGACTACGTCCTCGAGGTCAGCTTCGACGCCCGCGCGACCGCGCTCGAAGAGGACGTCCAGGCGAAGCTCTTCCTCACGGCGTCCATCGGGAGCATGTCGCGTGAAGTGAACGGCACGACGACACTGGCCGCGTACTTCGACACGGCGCAGGACCGCGCCGCGGCGCGGGAGCTGCTGAAGGGCCTCGAGGGCATCGAGCTGCACGATGACGACCGCGAGCGCGTCGACTGGCTGGAGCAGTACCAGCAGTCGCTCGAGCCGATCTTCATCGGGAACGATTTCGTCGTCGCTCCCGACGCCTCGCTGATCCCGGCCGGGACGACGTTGCACACGCTCGTCATTCCGCAGGAGCAGGCCTTCGGCACCGGCTCGCACGAGACGACGTCGCTCTGCATCGAGCTGCTGTCGGCCTGCTGTCCGCGTCAGACCTTCACCGGTCTCGACGTCGGCTCGGGCAGCGGCATCCTGGCCCTGGCCATGCTCCGCCTCGGGGCCCGGAAGGTGATGGCCTTCGACAACGATCCCGACGCCTACGGCGCCCTGCGCGACAACCGGATGCGCAACGAAGTGCCGCCCGCGCAGATGCCGCTCTTCATCGGCAGCGTCGAGTCATTGCGCGGCGGCACCTTCGACGTCGTGACGATGAACATCATCCCGGAGGTCATTCTGCCGCTGCTGCCGGACGTCGTGCCGCATGTCAGGGAAGCCCTCATCCTCAGCGGCATCCTGACCGTCAAGCGCGACGACGTCATCCGCGCCTGCGGCGTGCACGGTCTGCACCTCGCGGACGAACGGGAGCGGGGGGAGTGGTGGGCGGGGCAATTCGTTCCGAGCCGGTTCACTCAGGTTTGATCCAGGGAATTCGCGCTGTTTTCCATGCGCAGTCTACTATGCGTGGAACATGCGGGCGGGTGCACGAAAACAATGCGTGCTCTGTCCGTACCGGCAGTATTGGTGAGATCTCCCATTCCGCGTAAATGCAGACGTGAAAGCATTTGCCCGACCGCGGTGCGAATTGGGTTTTTTTCCTGTTGCATTGACGCAGACAGGCCGTTGCTTTATGGGCTGCACGCCGCCATTACGCTATAATGGCCAGGTCGTAAGGCAATTTGGCCCCAAACTTAACTGAATACGCAGTACTGACGGCGCAAGTCGTGTCTCTGCGCCATGGAGGTTAGCGTGAATCTTCTCCGCTCTGTGCGAAGTGTATCCATCGCCATTGTGTCCATGCTCGCCATCGCCATTGGAGCCGCGGCCGCTCCATTGGCGACGATCACCATTACGCCGCCCGCCGTCACCGGGAGCTTCAACGCCACCGGCACGGTGACCCTGGCGGGCCCGGCCGGCACGGGAGGCGAAAAAATCACTCTGTCCTCCTCCGCGAAGGCCGTTGCCTCGGTGACGGCGAGGGTGACCGTCCCGCAGGGCCAGACCTCGGTCACGTTCACGGTGACGACGAGTCCGGTCAACAATTCGAGACTCGTCACCATCACCGGTACCGCCCCCGATGCCACGACGGCCACGGCCACGATCACCGTCGATCCGCCGTCCATCTCCGGTCTCGGCATCAGCCCGAATGACGTCGTCGCGGTGGTCGGAACGGCCACGGGGACGGTCGTCCTCAATGCCCCCGCCCCGTCGAACGGCACGAAGGTGACGCTGACGCGCAGCGACACGAAGGTGGTGATCCCGAATTCCGTGACCGTGCCGGCCGGCTCGATCTACGGGACGTTCAACATCACCACGCGGCAGGTCCCGTCCACAACGGTGGTGACCATCACCGGAACCGCCGGGAGCGGTACGGCCTCGAACACGCTGACGATCGAGCACTGCTCCACCGGGCCGGGCACGCCGCCCACCGGGTTCAACGCCAGCGACGTCATCTGGATCGACGACACGCTTCCTGCCGGCATGACGCTCGGCGGCGCGACCTGGAACAAGAAACACTTCGCCAGCGGCACGCAGTCGCTGACGATGCCGGCGTCGAACGTTCCTTCCGGTTACCAGCTCACCGGCGCCACGACGCCGTTCCGCGTCAACGACTCGGAAGTCCTCTTCGCTTACGTGCTTCCCAGCGAGTGCGCGCCGACGTCGGAGATCATGCTGGGCTGGCACACCACCACCGGCGTATGGAAGTACGCGTACGTGGGGCAGCCGATCATCGGCGGCGAAGCCACCGCGGTCAACGCCGGCCCGATGCCGCCGGCCGCCGCCTGGTCCAGTATCCGCGTTTCCGCCAACGATCTCGGCGTGAACGGCCTGATGCTGGACGGCTTCTCCGTGGAGATCTCGGACGGCAAGATCTTCACCGACCACATCGGCAAGACATGCGCGCAGCCGTTTGCCACGCCGCCCGTCCTGCCGGCCGGCGACACCTACTGGATTGACGATACGTTGCCGTCGCCCGACTCCGGCGGACCCTTCACGACGACGCAGCATGCCTCCGGCACGCAGTCACTTTATAGCGGCTACTCGTCGTCTTACGTCGACACTCCGTTCCCGATCTACGTCGGCGAGACGCTCGTGGCGTACGTCCTCACCGATTCCTGCAGCCCGCCGCAGGAGCTGCGCATCACCTGGCAGACGACCTACGGCGAGACGGGCGGCGTCTACTGGGGAACCGCGCAGCCGGCAGACGCCGGTCTGCTGGCGATGGGTCCCGTGCCCACGCCGGGACACTGGACGCGCCTCGAAGTGCCGGCCCGCTGGGTCAGCCTGGAAGAGCGCGGACTGGCGACGATCAGCCTGACGCACACGGGCGGGGCGATGTGGTGGGATGCGATCGGCAAAGGGGGTGCCGGCTGCGTTCTGACCACGGCACCTGCGCCGGTGATTCCTGCGGGCGATAGCGTGCTCCTCGAAGACACGCCTGCCGGCGCGCCGTGGGGCAGCGACACCGACGCGTCGACCTGGTCGTTCACGCAACATGCCTCGGGCGATCAGTCGTTCACGATTGTCTATCCCGAGTCGGACGGCTACCACAACCTGCACGTGACCGGCCTGCCGGGCATGCCGATCTCCGCAGGCGAGAACCTCGTCGTGTACGCACTGCTCGACCCGTGCAACCCGCCGCTGGCCATCGGCGTCACCTGGAACGGCACGCACAGCGCGTATTGGGGCCTCGGCTACGGCTGGGAGAGCGGCGCCTACTTCATGGGTCCCATTCCTGCCGGTACGCCCGGCACGTGGCAGCGCCTGGAGGTGCCATCGACGTTCGTGGGGATGCAGGACCAGACGCTCACCGCGATCCAGTACAACTGGCAGAACGGCGAAGCGTGGTGGGACCACGCCGGCAAGGTCACGGCCACGCCCTCCTGCACCACAGCCACGGTTCCCGAACCGTCGATTCCGGCGGGCGACGTGCTGATCCTCGATGACACGCCCGCCGGCGCGCCGTGGGGCAGCGACAGCGATGCGTCGACCTGGACCTTCCAGCAGGAAGCGTCCGGCAGCCAGTCCTTCACCATCCAGTCTCCGGCAGCGAACGGCTACCACAACCTCCACGTGACCGGTCTGCCGGCCATGCCGATCGCCGCCGGCGACAATCTCTTCGCCTACGTCCTGCTCGACGCCTGCAACCCGACCGACGAAGTGGCCGTGACCTGGAACGGCACCCAGGGCGCGTACTGGGGCACGCCGCACGGCTGGGAAACCGGCTACGCCTACATGGGCCCCATCCCCGGCACCGCCGGCACCTGGACCCGCCTCGAAGTCCCGGCCACAGCCGTGAACATGGCCGGCCAGTCCCTGACCGCCCTGCAGTTCACCTGGCATGGCGGCGAAGCCTGGTGGGACCACGCGGGGAAGAGCACGCCGTAAGCCACTTGCTGTTGTCAACGAAGCGGAGCGCCCGGGAGACTGGGCGCTCCGTTTGTCATTCAGCGTGGCGTGTCACCATGAGCGAGGCTCCGCGCGGGCGCGCAGCACGTGAGAAGAAACGACGAGGGACGGGTCACGCGGAGACGCGGAGATCGCTGAGACCGCGGAGACCGCGGAGGTTGCCCACGGGTCGAGAATCACGCCGCTCATTTCCGGCTGCAGATGGGCCACGCTGCGGGCCGCCCCTCGGTGGGGATAGAATTCGACGATGAACCAGCTCAGCGACCGCCTCCGTGGGCTCGTGCAGTCCGACATCCGCCGCATGTCTCGCGAATGCGAGCGCGTGGGCGGGATCAACCTCGGGCAGGGGATCTGCGACCTGCCGACCATTCCGGAGCTCGTCGAGGGGGCCACGGACGCCATCCGGGCCTCGAAGGCGACGTACTCGAAGTTCGAGGGGATCGACATCCTGCGCGAGCGCATCGCCCGCAAGATGGCGCACTACAACAAGGTCAAGGCCGATCCGGCCACGGAGGTGGTGGTCACGGTCGGCTCGAGCGGCGGGTTCATGGCCGCGGCCATGGCCACGCTCAACGCCGGCGACGAGGTGATCCTCTTCGAGCCGTACTACGGCTATCACCTCAACACGCTGCGCATCCTCGGGTTCGTGCCGAAGTTTGTGCCGCTGCAGGCGCCTGACTGGTCGATCGACTTCGACCAGCTCCGCGCCGCCTTCACGCCGAAGACCAAGGCCGTCGTGCTCTGCACGCCGTCCAACCCCTCGGGCAAGATGTTCAGCCGCACCGAGCTCGAAGTGATCGGCGCCATGTGCCGCGAGCACGGGGCCTGGATCTTCACCGACGAGATCTACGAATACATCGTGCACGACGGCCGCAAGCACGTGTCGATGGCCTCGATCGACGAATTCCGCGACATCACCATCACCGTCAGCGGCTTCTCCAAGACGTTCTCCATCACCGGCTGGCGTATCGGGTACGTCGTGGCGGACGCCCGCGTGGCCGGGCCGATCGGACTGATGAACGACCTATTCGCCATCTGCGCCCCGACGCCGCTGCAGTGGGGCGTGGCCCGGGCGCTGGAGATCGGCGACGACTACTACATCAACCTCGCCGCCGACTACTCGAAGAAGCGCGACATGCTCACGGCCGCGCTGGCGGAGTCCGGCTTCAAGCCGTATCCGCCGCAGGGCGCCTACTACATGCTGGCGGAGATCCCCGAGGGGATCGCGGACTCCGCGGAGTGTGCGAGGCTGCTGCTGGACCAGGCCCGCGTCGCCGCCGTTCCCGGGACCGCGTTCTTCGAATCGGAGACGGGCAAGCGGATGCTGCGCTGGTGCTTCGCCAAGGACTTCGAGTCGCTGGAACAAGCCTGCGAGCGCATTCGCGCGTTCCGGGCAGTCGCGGTGTAAAGGCAGAAAGGCTGGAAGGAGCCCCTTCCAGCCTTTCCTCTTTCAGCCTTCCAGCCTTCAGACTACTTCTCTACCTTGGCAGTCACGACCACGATCAGGGCTTTGTCGCCCATCGTCGTCGTGCCGATGACGACCTTCTCGTTCTGACGGAGGTTCACGGGCGTGTCGAAGCCGACGTCCTGGTACTGGGAGCCGGAGCCGTTGCCCATCTCGATGGGGACCTTCATGCCGAAAGTGAAGATGCCTACGCTGATACTCTGTTCGCCGATGGCGATGTCGCGCAGGCGGTAGTGGTAGAAGACGGGCCGTTCCTCCTTGGCCGTCATCCCGAGCAGTGACGGTTCGGCCACGCCGGAGTTCTCGATCCCGGTCCCCGCCTTGGTGTGGTGCATGGTCGCGGCGAGGAGGCCGTAGTTCGCATAGCGCAGCGTGGACTGCAACTGCTTGACGACCGGCACGAGGTCCTCGGGGACGGCGGCGGCGCCGGCGAGCGGCGATTTGGAGCCGATGAGGATGGCGATGTTCAGCGAGACCTCGGGCGACACCTCGGCGCGATCGAGCCGCGTGATGGCTTCTTCGATGGCGGCGATGTTCTCGGGGAAGTCGCGCACCGTGATGGTGTGCAGGTCGTTGTTGACGGAAAGGCCCGCGCCCTGGAAGCCGCTGCCGAGGAGGCGGACGGTGGCGGCAAGGTCGATCGCACTGCGGTTGTGGACTTCGAAGACTTTGTTCCGGAAGGCTTTGTTTTCGTTGAACGGCTCCTCTTTCTTCGGTGTGTCGGCAAACACCGGCAGCACGGCCAGCAGCAGGAGGACGAGAAGGGTGGCGATGCGTTTCATGTGGTTCATCTCCTAACGGGATTCCTTCGGGTTCGGGTTGGTGATCCAGATGATGCGGATGTCGGGGTCATTCGTAGCGAGCTCGATGCGAAGCGGCGCGGCGGTGGCGACGAGCGTGACCGCGGCGTCGTGATGGCTGTGCCTCCGGGCCACGTGCGCAGCGTGGCGAGGTGACGACAGCAGGGTTGCGGTGAGGTTGCCGGGTTGTTGGGTTACGGGGTTGCGGGGTTGTTGGGTTACGGGGTTGCGGGGTTGCGGGGTTGCGGGGTTGTTTCGTGCGATCTGGATTCCCGCAGCAGGCTCGGTCGTGGAGCTCGTTCGGAGAAGCCAGATCGATCCGACCGCGATGGCCAGCGCTGCGAAGCCGAGCTGCATCGAACGGAGCGTCCAGGTCCGGCGCCGTTCGCGGGCGGCGATGGTCTCCAGGACGGACCGGCGCACGCTGGCGTAGTCGGAGTCGTTGAGCGGCGGCGTTCCTCTGGTCATCGTCCGGCACCTCCGAACCATGCCCGCACTTTCGCGCGGGCCTTGCTGAGCTGCACCCGCACGGTGGCGGCGGTGTTGCCGAGGACCTCGGCGGCCTCTTCGCTGGTCATGCCTTCGACGTCGCTGAGGATGAGCACGAGCCGCTCGCGCTCCGGCAGGGTGTCGATGGCCCGATGGAGGTCGGCGCGGAGGCCGGCGCCATGGCCCGTCCCGGCAGGCGTCCCCTCGACGGTCGACGCGTCGATGGGTGTGAAGATGCGGCGCTTGCGGCGGGACTGCTCGAGATCGCGGCAGACATTGATGGTGATGCGCGCCAGCCAGCCGAAGAAGTCACGCGTCTCGTCGTAGCGCTTCAGGTGCCGGTAAAGCCGCAGAAACGTTTCCTGCAGGGCGTCCTTCACTTCCTCGGCGTCTCCGAGGATGCGCCAGGCCAGGAGAGATACGCGGCGTTCGGTGGCGATCATCAATTCCTCGAAGGCACCTTGGTCGCCGCTCTTGGCCGCGCGGATCGTCGCGAGGAGCATCGCCGGCGTGGCCGTCGTCCCATCTGCGTTCGTCAACACGGCTTCGGCGGTCATCGTGCCTTTCTGATCTGCCACTACTGGCGATCGGCGCGCACTGCTTACTGTGACGCAGAACGGCGTGACGGGTGGCGGGTAGCGGGTACCGGGGCGGCGAACGGCGAGCGGCGAGCGGGGCCGGGTATCGGGTATCGGGGCGTCGACGGCAGGAATGCGTGGAGGACGGACAATCCTGTCCGTCAAAGCGTGAATCCGCGCGGATGCCGGCCTTGGGGGCGTTCTCTCGGGGGGACGGACAGGATTGTCCGTCCTCCACTCTTCAGGGATGCGCGTGACTGAAGGCGCGCAGCGCGACGTAGCCGAGGGTCAGGGCGATGCCGTAGATCAGCGTCACGGCAAACGTGATCGGGTAGCCGAACGGGTGGATGACCCGATGGGCGACGTCGGCGAGGAGCGCGGCCGGGTGGGAGAGGGCGTCCCAACTGTTCCAGCGAAGGAAGCGTCCGAGGTAGATACCGAAGCCGGAGAGCAGCAGGGCCCCGGCGGCGAGGATCCAGGACAGGGCCCGGCCGAAGCGGCGGGCGATCACGGACTGCACGTCGGCGAGCGAGCTGTAGCCGAGGAGCAGACCAGTGCCGCCGCACGAGATGAGCATGGCCACGTCGTACCAGAGCGGGATGGGATCGCGGGCGCGCAGGTGAACCAGGTCGGTGATGACGTACGGCGCGTTGGGCAGGAACAGCAGCCAGACCGCGAACCACAGCACCTGCGCGAGCGGATGCGCGCTCTTTCGCAGCAGTGCGGCCGCCAGGGCCGGGATGACGGCCAGGAAGAGGTTCCAGACGAGGAAGAAATACGAAGCGGTGTGCGCGCGAAGCATGCGGACGGCCAGCAGCGCCCCGCACCAGAGCAGGAGCACCGCGAACAGCGCCGTCCGACGGGTGAGCATGGCTACTTCTTGTGCGCCTCGTGCAGGTCGGCCAGCACGTCCTCGGCGTGTTTCTTCGTGTCGACTTTCTTGTAGATCTTCCGGATGCGGCCGTCCGGTCCGATCCAGAACGTCGTGCGGGCGATGCCCCAGTAGCGGCGGCCGTACATGTTCTTCTCTTTCCAGACGCCGTACATCTTGGCCACGTCAGCCGTCTCGTCGGACAGCAGGGGGAAGTTGAGGTTGTACTTCGACACGAACTTGTCGTGGCTGGGCAGCGGATCGGCGGAGACGCCGAGCACCACGGCGTGGGCCTTGGTGATGTCGCCTTCGTGGTCGCGGAACGAACAGGCCTCGGCCGTGCAGCCGGGCGTGTCGTCCTTCGGATAGAAGTAGAGGATCACGTCCTTGCCGCGGTGCTGCTTGAGCGAGACGTCCTTGCCGCTGGTGGAAGGGAGCTTGAAGTCGGGGGCCATGTCGCCGGCCTTGGGTTCGTAGAAGTCCTGCATCGCATCTCCATCCTTCATTTGCAAATTGGCCTGAGTGCGGCGGGAATGAGGCTTTTTCGCGGCGCCCGGACTTCCCGCGGCCGCTTCAGTCCGTCATTCAGTTCGCCATTCCGCTGCTGAACATCAACTTCTCGGCGACGAGCACGGCGTTCAGGGCGGAACTGCGGCGGAGATTATCGCAGACGGCCCAAACCCAGAATCCGCCCCGGATGGCAGGATCCCGGCGAACCTCGGCGACGAGCACCTGGTCCCGCCCGGCAGCGTCGATGGTGCTGAACGCCTCGTCGCCCTCCGGCAGCGCGATGGCCGCGTTCTCCTTCAGTTTGGCCCTGATGGCGCCGGCTTCGAGCTCTTCCTCCGTCCGGATGAACAGCGAGAACGTGTGGCCGTGGAAGATCGTCCCCTGCGTGACGAGCAGTGCGATCTCGGCGCGCGCGCTGGTGAGGGACTTGATCTGCGAGACGATGAAGTCTTCGTTCCGCCCGGCCACCGGGTAGAGGTTGAAGGCGAGCTGGCGGTCGAAGAGCTCCTTCGGCACGGTGTGGAGGTTCAGGACGGCGATGGTCTGCTGGGCCAGCTCTTCCACTCCGGCCTGATCGTACTCGGAGGCCGGCTGCATGACCGTGGCCGTGCACCCTTCGATGCGGCTCAGCGCGGAGATCTGATGGAGGATCAGCGCGATCGGAACGGCGATGGGGTGGGGGGAGACGGCCAGCCGTTCGTCGGTCGCGCCATCGAGATTGATCCCGGAGACGAGGACTTTCCCGTCTTCGGCGGTCGTGGGCTGCGAGAGGTCGATGGCCAGGAACTCGTCTTCATCGTAGCGCTCCAGCCACTCCCGGTTCCCCGCGGCGTTGCCGCAGAAGAAGACGAGGTCGCAGTCCTCGAGCTCGTCGTCGCTGGCCGCCACGACCACGGCCGGCTCATCCCCGATCTCGGTCAACGCGCCGCTGCTCTTGCCGCTCGAGTCGAGCAGCACCAGCCGCTCGTACGGAAAGGAGCGCTCGCGCAAAATGGTCTTGATCTCGTTACCGACCAGCGTGAGCGGATTGACGATGCCGATGCGGTAGCCCGCCGCGTGTTTTGGGTCTGACATTTTTGAAGTTTATCCTGAGCGGGGGAGGCGGGTCGGGCGGGAGCGAAGGATCTGGTGGCAAGTGCGAACGCTCTGTGCAGTCGCCGCCAGATCCTTCGCTCCCACCCTCCTGCCGTCCGCGCTCAGGATGAACGTGTCACGGCGTCTCGGCCGGCTCCACCGCTGCTTCCACCCGGCGGGAGGGGAAGGCGATGGACCAGAGCCGCACGAGGGGGCCGGAGGCGAAGTAGCAGATGGCGCCGATGAAGCCGGACTGCTTCGGCCACTGCACGGCCACGGCGAAGATG
This sequence comes from uncultured Thermoanaerobaculia bacterium, assembly GCA_964650405.1. GTDB lineage: Bacteria > Acidobacteriota > Thermoanaerobaculia > Gp7-AA8 > Gp7-AA8 > CAZYTO01. The sequence goes on from CAZYTO010000079.1 coordinate 13,486, forward strand.
GCGGCGACGATGAGGATGGTCATCACCGACCTCTCTCGCTTGAAGGCCAGGCCCTTCTGGCTGCGCCAGCGGATGGGGGAGACCATGGCGAAGGCCACGGCGATGGTGACGACGAGGATCACCCAGGCGAAGTGCTCATCGTTCGCGCCGATCGGCGCCGGGGCGTAGTTGATGATCGCGGCGATGGTCAGGGCACCGGCAGGGCTGGGCAGGCCCACGAAGTAGTGGTGGTCGGTTTTGCCGCTCATCACGTTGAAGCGCGCCAGCCGGAGCGACACGGAGACGAGGAAGAGGAAGGCGATCCCCATTCCCAGGTTGCCGAGGACGTGCAGGCCCCAGGCATAGACCAGAACGGCCGGAGCGGCCCCGAAGGTGATCACGTCGGCCAGGGAGTCGTACTCCTTGCCGAACTCGCTCGTGGCATGGAGAGAACGGGCCACCAGCCCGTCGAAGGTGTCGAAGATGGCCGCCACGAAGAGCGAGACGCAGGCAGCCTCGAAGAAACCGATGGCCAGGTCGGTGCGGCCGTTGGCCATCGCTTCATAGGCCTGCAGGCTCTTGATGATGGCCCGAAAGCCGAAAAAGATGTTGAGCACGGTGAAGGCCGTCGGGATGACGTACACGCCGCGCCGCAGGTGTGTGCGTACCCCGTCGCCGTTCACGCCGGCTCCTCGATCTCCGCGACGACCGTCAGGCCGACCTTCACCTTGTCGCGCATCTGGACCTTGATGACCGCACCGGCCGGGAAGAACATGTCCACGCGGGAGCCGAACTTGATCATCCCGATCCGTTCGCCGCGCACGACCGTATCGCCTTCCTTCTTGTCGAAGACGATGCGCCGGGCCAGGAGGCCGGCGATCTGTTTGAAGGCCACGGTCGCTCCGCGGTCGTCGGTCACCACGATGAGGTTCTGCTCGTTCTCCGTGGACGACTTCTCGGCGAAGGCGGCGATCTTCTTCCCGGGGTTGTAGCGGTAGTGGACGATCCGTCCGGGGATGGGCGCGCGGTTCACGTGGACGTCGAAGACGGACATGAAGATGGAGACCTGGCGGGTCAGCCCGGGCCAGATCTCGCCGTCAGGAATGTCCTTGATCTGCACGACCGTGCCGTCGGCGGGAGAGAGGACGTCGACGTGCCGCTGGGAGCCGGTGCGGTGCGGGTCGCGGAAGAAGTTGACCAGGAAGGCGACGATGACGAAAAAGAGAATGGCCAGGACGTAGGCCTGGATGAGCAGCGAGAGGGCGAGAAGGAGAACGAACGGGATGAGGAAGACCCACCCCTCGGGTGCCAGACGCATTTTCGGCATGCGCCGAGATCGTATGCAAATGTGGCGCTACCGTCCACCGCTTGCGTTACCGAGTCGCGGGGTTGCGGGGTTGCGAGGTTGCTCTTTTTTCGAGCATGAAAAAAGCTCCGAACTCTCGTCCGGAGCTTTTCGGTCACGCGGGGCGTGACGGAGTCAGGCGACGGCGTGGGCCGTTTCGTACGAACGGATTCGCGCGGCCATCTGGTCTTTCAAGTGAAGTTTCCGCTTCTTCAACGTCTTCTCTTCCACTTCTTCATCCGTCGAGACCTCTTTTTTCGAGGCGAGCTCACTCAGGCGATGCTCACATGCGTGATGCTCTTCGATCAGTTCACGGAATTCCTGGTCTTCGCTGCTGAGAATCTGTTGAATTTCAGCGGTACGATTCGACATCTATGACGTCCTCCCTTCGAAGTACCATTCCGAGGAAATTGTAGCACTCCCTCTGCTGGGAGAATCAACATCGCGGCCAAAGGCTAAATTCTGGAAACTAAAAGAGTTGGGGCTGCCATCGAGACGGCCGGTCCGACCGCGTCACGCGCGCTCGTGACGGCTCTCGCCGCCGTTGTGATCAGCGTCACGCTGTCGCCCTGGCAACGCGATCTGTTCGTCGGCGACGAGACCAAGTACGGCCAGGTCGTTCGCGAGATGCGCACCACTTCTTCATGGTTTCTCCCCACGCTCGACGGTCATCCCTTTACCCACAAGCCACCGCTGCACTTCTGGCTCGTCGACGCGCTCACGCTCCCCCTCGGCATTCACTCGACGTGGGCCTTCGTGCTGCCGTCCATCGCCGCGTTCGTCTTCCTGCTCTGGCTCCTGGCGGCGATGACGGGCTCCCGGCTCACCGCGTTCATCGTGGGCACCTCGCTCCTCATCTGGGCCTCGGCGCAGACGGCACGGATGGACGTGTCGTTCACAGCGTTTCTCACGCTGGGAGCGTGGATGCTGTTCGTCTTCTTCCAGCGCAGCGAATTTCGGGCGTTGCTCGCAGGCGCGATCGCGCTGGCCATTGCCACGCTGATCAAGGGTCCGATGGCGCCGATGATCGGGGTCGTGCTGTTTTTCCTGACGTGGCTGCGACGGCGTGCATCCGCGCGCGCTGCGCAGCAGCCCGCGAGCCCGCACCCGCCCGCAGGGCACGACGCACCTGGCACGGCGCAGGATGATGCAGCACACCCGCCCACGGGGGTTCGGCACGGCGCGGCTGTGCCCTACATTCCGCGGGGGAATTACTGGCCGGCGATCTGCGCGCTGGTTCTCATTCCGCTGTTGTGGGTGATTCCGGCGATGCTCCTCGGGGGACGGGAATACGCCCGGGACGTCGTCATGAAGCAGACGGTCGGGCGGGCAGTGGCGAGCTGGGTGCATCAGGCGCCGCCGTGGTACTACCTCGGCCATCTTCCCGGCATCGTCGCGCCGTGGTTTCTGCTCGCGGTGATCGCCCTGATCGTCTTCCGGCGGGGCACGCCGCTGCAGCGCTTCTGCATCGACTGGATCCTGGCCGTGCTCGTGCCGTACTCGCTGATGAGCAGCAAGCTCGATGTCTACATGATGGCCCTGCTCCCGCCCGGGGCCATTCCCCTTCCCCACCTCGTGACGGGCGGCTCTCGCGCCGTGAAGATCGCGAACGCAGTGACACTCGTCCTCTACGCCGTCATCGGCGTGACGGGAGTGCTCATCAAGCCGTCAGTACTGAAGTCGCCGGATGCGGCGATCGTGGCACGCGCCGACGTGCGGACGTTCTTCGCCCTCTTTGCGGTCCTGGCCATCGTCGCGCTCCTGCTGGCCGTACGCTGGACGCCGTTCGTGTCGACGATCGCAGTTGGCCTCATTCCAGTCATCGCCTTCGGTTATGCCGCCATTGCACTGATGCCGCTGGCCAACGACTTCGCCTCCACCCGGCCGCTGATCGCGGCGCTGGAGCGGCAGCACCTGCCGGCGGAGGCCATCGCGCTCTATTCGTGTCCGTACCTCTGGAGCCGCGATCTGCCGGAGGAGCTCGCGCACGTCCATTACGTCGATCAAGGGGTGCCCGGCACACCGGCCGTCATCGCCACGAGCCGCGCGCACGCCGGCGAGATCGCGCCGGTCCTGGCGGGCTACCACAAGGTCGATTCGATCCGCATGATCGGGAAATGGTTCGATGTCTATCGACGCTAAGCGCCGCATCGCCTCGGCGGCCTTCGTGCTGCTGCTAATCCTTTCCGTCCTCTGGCCGGCGCCGGCGGCGTGGGTGAACCAGCTCTGCTGCCACGCAAGTCTGCCGATCGACGACCTCTCCTTCCTCGGCCGTGAGGCGCCGTCATGGGACGTCGTCTTCTGGTGTCTTGCCGGGATCGTCCTGATCGCCATCCTGCGATCGGCGCCGTTTGCGTGGCGCGACTTCGGCGAAGTGCGAAACTTGTTGCGGCCCTCGAAGCGCCGGTCCGTCATCCTTGTGCTGCTCCTCCTCGGCGCCGCCCTGGCCACCGCCGTCATCTGGCGCTACGCCGATGCGCCGGTCACGGCCCTTGCCGAGGGGATGCAGACCGGCGCGTCGGAAACCGTGATCCGCCTGGCCAACCGGTTCGGCGGCGGAATGAACCCGCCGATGATCGTCCTCTTCTACCTCGTCGCGGGTGTCGTCTACCGCGTGCGCCGGTGGATGCAGTACGCCGTGGCCATGGCCCTGGCCGGCACGAGCGCCGGTTTGCTGGTGCAGCTCGTCAAGTTCGCCGTGGGCCGGACACGCCCGGAGCTGTGGCTCGGCGCGTTCCATCACGCCCGCGCCTCGGCGAGCTCGTTTCCCAGCGGTCACACAGTCGGGGCGTTCGCCCTGGCCGGCGTGCTCGCCTTTGCCGCACGCTCGCAGTTGCTGCGCGCGACGGCGATTCTCCTGGCGCTGGCCGTCGCGGTCTCGCGCATCCTGGCCTTCCGTCACTGGACCTCGGACGTGTTCGCATCGATGTGTGTCGGAATGCTGGCAGCCTGGCTCTTCGTGAGCCCGGTCACAAGCGGCGAGAGGGCCGATTCGTAGAATGCGCCGCGATCATGGCCCGTTCACGCCTTTCGCTCGTCCACTACGACCTCCTGCGGGAGTTGTGCGAAAGCTGCCGGCGTGAGCGCTTCCACTTCGTTCCCATCGGCGCCGAGCCGGCGGAGGGACCGTGCAAGCAGTGCGGTGCCGAATCACGGCTGGCGGTGCTCAGCGACAGCTCGATCTACCGCCTCGTCACGCAGCCGGATGGCGATGTTGTGGTCGTGCCGCTGATCGCCTGACCGGCTGGTCGTCTGACCGCCTGAGGATTTGCCGCCGTTTCAGCGGTACCCGCGTCATTCTTCCGCAGACGGTCCGAAGTAGTGACAGCGCGAGGTGCAGGTCTCCTCGATGGTGATGCGGTGGAGGATCGGCACCTGCGGGGCGAGCTGCTGCCAGATCCACGCGGCGACGTTCTCCGAGGTGGGGTTGCCGAGGCCCTCGACCTCGTTGAGGAGGTAGTGGTCGAGCCGGGCCACGACGGGATCGACGGCCTGTTTGAGATCGGCGAAATCGATGAGCCACCCGGTGTGCGGATCGATGTGTCCGCGCACGGCCACCTCGCCGCGGAACGAGTGTCCGTGCATGCGCCGGCACTTGTGCCCCTCCGGCACATTCGGCAGGTAATGCGCCGCTTCGAATCGAAAGTCCTTCACCAGCTCGACGAAATGTGATTGCATGTTTTTCCGGCCGTGTTCCCTGATCGTACAACGGTACGCGGCCGACATTTGGAGAGACAGATGGCCGGCAACCCTGCCTATGAGTCGGAGCGAACGATCGGTACGATCGTCCGCGACCTGACCGAGCACATTTCCACGCTGTTCCGCAGCGAGGTGGCGCTGCTCAAACTGGAGTTGAAGGACACGGCCGGCAAGCTGGGCGGCGGCGTGGCCCTGTTCATCGGAGCGGCGTTCCTGGGCGTCTTCGGCATGGGGTTTCTCTTCGTGACGATCGTCCTCGGCCTGGTGCGGCTCGGCGTGCCGGCCTGGCTGTCGACTCTCATCGTGACCCTGCTCCTCTTCGCCGCCGCGGCCACCCTCGGTCTGATGGGGAAGAAGAAGTTCGCCGCCGTGCAGTTCGTTCCCGAAGAGTCGGTGAAGCAGATCAAGACAGACGTCGAGACCATCAAGGCCGACATCTCGCGCGTGAGGAGCCGCTGATGGACGCTCAGGAAAAGCAGGACGTGGAGCGCGCCATCGTGGCCGCCCGCAACGGCATCGGCCAGTCGATCGACGAGCTCGATCGCCAGCTCCGCCAGACCCTGGACGTGAAGAGCCTGGCCGCCGAACACGCCCCGCGGCTCATGGCCGGGGGAGCGGTGGTGGGGTTTTTGGTGGGGTTCGGACTTCCCCGTGCGCTGAAGCGCATCGTGCAGATCGGGGTGCCGCTTGCGTTGGTGGCTTGGAAGGTGAAGCGCGCTTACAAAGGCTGAAAGGTTGGAAAGGCTGAAAGGGTGCGGCGCCTCGACCGTCGAACCTGCCGACTGACGGGCCGGAAAAAGCATCCGAACAAATCATAATGAGTCGTAGTCGGTTCGTGACCTTCACGGCTGAGTGACTTGTCAGTCGAGCCGGTGAATGCTGGGAAGGCGCTCTTGGCCGTCATCGCCGCCTCCCACTCTTGAGCTTCCTCACGCAGGTCATGAAGATCGCGGTCAGCTCTTGGGCTTCTCGCTGGAGCGACGCCAGGCGCCTTGCTCCGAGCATCCTGGAGTCGACAATAATCTCCAACCAGTAGACTGTCTCTTCGAGCTCCTGCAGTGCCGATAGCATCTTGCTGAGTGCTTCGGCAGACGAGCGGAAGTGGACGCATTCGCGGTACTGAGCTCCAGGCGAAGTCCCGGAGCGTACGAGTTGGTTGGCGACGATGTTGCCGCTGCGGGTGCGAGGGAACGCATCGCAAACGCGCATGATGCGAATGGCGAAAGCCTTCGTGCGCTGTCTGAGATCCTTTCGCTGCATTTCAGTCCTCTCTACCTTCGAGCCGGAGCGTCGCGAGGGCCTTCGTTTTCGTCAGCCCTCGCGACGCTCGAGCTCTTTGTACCTTTCAGCCTTCCAGCCTTTCAGCCTTCAGGCCCTCCTAAAGAGTGCCGATCCGGAAGACTTGCGTTACTTCTCCCGTACAAACCTCCCTCCCGGCACCGCCCGCACCCATCCGCCCAGCTCGAGCTGGAGGAGGGGCTCGGCGAGGGTGGCGACGTGGACGT
>CAZYTO010000080.1:0-19856 GCA_964650405.1 uncultured Thermoanaerobaculia bacterium
GCGCGCCGCGTGACATGGGAAAGGGGCTTCGCGGGCGGCGGAAGTCGCCTCCGGGGAGGAATCCTGGGTGATCGTCAAACCGCTCTTCGCCTCTACGGTGTCGATCAACTCGCGCAGCGGGGCGTTCGTCAGGTCGACGTCGATGGGCCGGTCGAAGCGTGCCAGCGTCCGCACGTTCGCGGGATCGAACGTGGGACTGCTGGCCGGGTGTGCGGGCGCATCGGTGAGGGCCGTGAGCACCAATGCGCTGGCCACACCGAGCAGGGGAACCATGAGCGGCGAGCGGCGCGGGGAGCCGCTGATCCGGATCAGCCGGCGGCGCATCCGCTCCTTCTGGTTGACGATGCCGACGCGCGCCGGCACGGGCGCGGCCGAGCGGAAGTGCTCCAGGATCTTGAGCAGCGTCCGGCCGTAGCCGGTGCGCTCCTGCGGCGAGAGAGAGGAGAGCGTCAACTCGTCGCAGGCCAGTTCCCGCTCCTCCTCGATGCGCGCCACGGCCAGCCAGGCCAGGGGATTGAACCAGTGGACCATGCGCACGGCCGTGAGCAGCCAGTTCATGGCCACATCGTGGCGGCGCAGGTGACCCAGCTCATGGAGGATGACGTGGCGCAGCTCGTCGGGTGCAAACGCCTCGCACATGCCTTCCGGCAGCAGCAGGGTCGGGTAGATGACGCCGTGCAGGGCCGGGACGTCGACGAGCGGGGATTCGACGACCGTGACCTCGCGCCGGATGCCGAGCTTGCGCCGCCCCTCCTCCACCACCCGCCAGGCTGCGGGCGTGGCGCCGCCGCTCTCCAGCGCGCGCAGCACGAGTGACTGCATCCGAACCGTGGCGATGAAGACGCGCACCAGTACGAACGTGAAGCCGAGAAGCCAGGCCAGGGCCAGCCACCTCCAGCCGGCGATCCACCACGGAATGTTGATCGCCGGCGAAGCGCCGGGCGTCGCATCGAAGACCATCTGTCCCGCGGCGCCCCGCAACTGCAACTGCAGGCCCGGGTGCATCGGGATGAGGTTGAAGAGACTCCATGCCGACGAAGGAGCGATGGGGACGACCAGTCGCAGCAGGACGGCCAGCCAGAGCGCGCACCACCAGCGCGCCGGGACGCGCCGCCCGATCAGCATGTATGTCGCCGCGACGAGCACGATGGCGGCGGAGCCTTTGACGGTGGCCTGGACCAGCCAGGTCACGACCGCGAAGAGGGCGCTGCTCGTCGTTGCGATCATCGTTGCGATGATTGTGGCGATCGTTGTGCCGCTCATCGCTCCTCCCCCTTCTGTCTGCGGTCGAGGATGGTCCGCAGCTCCTGCAGGTCGGCGTCGGACAGCTCCATGGTCTCGACGAAATGGACGACGGCAGGAGTGGCGCTGCCGCCGAAGACGCGGTCGACGAACGACTGCGACTCCACCTCGACGTAGCGCTCGCGCGGGAAGGCAGGGCGATAGAGGTAGCGATTGCCCTCCTGGCGATACCGCAGCGCGCCCTTCCGGACCAGGCGTCCGAGGAGGGTCTTCACCGTCTTCGGGTGCCAGCTCATCCGCTGGCAGACCTCGGCGGCGATCTCATTGGCTCCGAGCGGTGAGCTTTCCCAGAGCACTTTCATCACTTCCCACTCGGCTTCGGTGACGCGCGGCGGTCTGGCCATGGCTCGATCTCGCTTACAGTCGTAATCAATATAGGATTACACATGTAGTCATGTCAATGGCGGTGACGGATTGTTTGCAGACGGGCGAGCGGTAGACGGGCGGGCGGCGGGCTGGGGGGCGAGCGGAGAACGGGGATCAGTCAGGGAGAGGACGTCAGGTGAAGCTGCGCCTGGCAGGTACTCACGTTCTGTTCGGCGACGAGGGTAACTTCGTTGAGGTACTTCTTACGCTGGTCGACGGTGAGGCAGGCCTTGACGTTCTGCCGGAAGTAGCTCATCAGGTCGGCGAAGGTGGCGGTCTTCGGCGGAGGCCGGCGGTCGAGCGGCCACATCTCGATCCCGTTATCGCCAACGGTTGCCAGACGCGTCCCGAGCCGGTCGAGGACCACCCCGCTGAGCGACAAGTGCGGAAACACAGCCAGCCGGTCGCCCGTCACCGAGAACAGCACCGGATTGCCGGGTGAGCCGCCCATGAGTTTTCCCTTGCAGTCAAATGCCGTGGGCATCGTGCTGATGAACACATTGTCCGCCTTACCGCTGGTACCGTCCAGCAGCAGCGCGTACGGGTAGTCCTTCGGGTGAATCAGCATCCACCGGCCGGAACAATCCGCCCTCACGACGGAAAGGGGCGGGCCTTTCCAGTCCACCGGCACCTCATCGAAGGACATTTTGTAGGTACCGCGTTTGACGGAATCGACCCAGCGCTGGACGTAAAGCCTGCCGACCACCGCCCTGCCGGAAAAGAACAGGTACGAACCGTCTACGTTGAATACCGGCGGAGGGATCGATCCGGCAGACGCTGCCGGGCTATCAAGAAGCGGCGAAGCGTAGGATGCCAGGCATTGGCCGTCCGTGCCGAATATGGCAACACCGCCGCCGTACGTGACGATGATGGCGCTGCCATCGGGACTCATGGTCGTGCCGGTCGGGCCGGAGCTGATCTCCGGTCCTGAAGGGCATTTCGGGGCTGCAACCACGAACCTCGCGAGAGTTGCACCGGTCGTCACGTCCCACACGCTCACCGTCCTGTCGGTTCCGTTGAGCGTCACAAGACAATCCGAGCGCTTGCCGCCGATCCCTACAGACGACCAGGAAGCTGACACTACGCTGTCCTTGGCGATGGGGGCAATGCTGAACGTCCGGAGGAGCTTCAGCGTCGCGGCGTTCCGGATCTCGACTCCCTGCGACGAGCCTACGGCGATCGATTTGCCGTCCGGGCTGAATTCGGCGAAGCTGTTCTTCTCCGCGGCGGGCAGCCTGGCCGCCGGAAATGGCTTGGCCCCAATCTGAGCCGCGGCGGAGCGCAGAACGTCGGGGGGAATCAGCTTATCGAGCTCCTGCAGGAGCAGGATGGCGGTGAGGGGATCGTTGTCGGACGTGCTGCGCACGCCGTCGAGGACCGAGCTGATCCGGTTTTGATCCGCGACCCGGATTCGCTGCATGTACGACCCACCTTCATAGCCTACGACCACGATCGCGGCCAATACCATGAGTGCCGTGTCCCACCGCGTGAAAATCCGCGGAAGCCATCGCGGACTCCTCGCGGCGGAGCGGACCGGGAGCGGTTCATCCCCCTGCTGAAAGGCACTCATATCGATGAACTGGTGCTCGTCGTCGCTCAGGTCGCGGGGTCTGGAATCGGCCCAATACTGCGCTTCGACCAGCGAATTGCCCCGCAGAAGCAGGGAATCGTCGTGGTCAGCCAGCCGCCACGACTGGATGGCGGTCACCAGCGTCTGTCGAAGGATGAGAAAAGGCCGGTTCCTCTCGATCCAGTCTCGTAACGTCTTCCATTTGTCGACCACGCTCGGATCGGTGAAGGTCACGGTTCGGGCGCCGGACGTGTCCGAGATGGTAATGAGCCTGGCCTGGACGAACGGCGCCAGCAGCTTCTCCCGCTGGCCGAAATCCTCGATCCGCGCCGATCGAATGCTCAGTGCACCACCGTCGCCGATCTGGACGAGGCGCGCCAGCACGTTCTGTGTAGCGTCGTGGACGTCGTCGGGAAGGCTCTCGAAGATCTCCTGCGCCAGCCATGCGGCATCGGCACCCGACGTCGTGGAGCGGCGGAGGTACCACCCCGTCACCTCGCGGCGGATGCGCTCCGCCTTCTCCTCGTCTTCATCCAGGGGTGGGTAATCGCTGATGGTGTTGTCTGTGATCACGGCCGTGAGCTGCTTGATCGAAGTGCTGAGCGACAGCAGTTGGTCGGGACTGTCGCCGAAGACGGCCGGGATCTCCTCGAACGCGTAAAAGGGGAAGTACGCCATCTGGATGCTGCCCCAGTACTTCCCCTGCTGTGCGGGGGGAATGCCGAGGAATGGGCGGAAGGTCTGGCGGGCAAGCTCGAGGCCGATGCGCAGCTTGTCACGCTCGCTGGTGATCTCCACGCGGGTGGGCACGGGGAAGATGCGGATCGGGTCGGGCGTCGGGGCGCCGCTGCCGCTGCCGGCGGCCTTCGGCTGATTGCGCACAGCCGCCACCGACGCGGCGACGGCCGAGGCACCAGTGATGCTCTGTTGATTCAGAGTGAAGCAGATCACCAGGGTATCGGGCATCTCTGCGGTGCAGATGCCCGAGGTGTCGCTGACACCGGTGCGGCTGTCGATGAGGACGTAGTCGTAGATGCTCTGCATCTGCCGTTTGGCAAGGTCGAGCAGCCGGCGGCCTCCGAGCCGCTCGTAGAAGTCCACCCAGTTGAACTTGGCCAGCTTGCGCGAGTACGCCGGCCCCTGTCTTCCGGCCGGGAGGAAGTCGATGCGGCCGCGCGGTTTGAACAGCGCGGCCTGATTCCCGATCTCGTCGCGCATGTCCCATCGGACATCCACGCCGGCGTTGAGCGGCCACTCGAGTGGCTGGATGTAGTCGATGAGGTCGACGGCGTCGTCGGCTTCCTTCTCGGACGACGTCGCCGAATGGGCGGCCAGGTCTTCGACGAAATCGAGCAGGCCCGGCGTGTTGAGAAGCTCCTTGTCTTCGAGAAAGGGATGGAAATAGCGATGGAGCCCGGGCGCTTCGAGGTCCCAGTCGATGACGAGCACGCGCTGCCCGTTCATGGCCAGCAGCCAGGCCACGTTGGCCAGGGCCATGGAGCGCCCCGTTCCGCCCTTGTAGGAATAGAACGTCACGATGCGGCCGCGGGGGCGGGCCGTCTTCTGTGCCGCAGGCGCCTTGAGGCGGATCCCCCCTTCGTCCATTAGGACGGAGTCCCCGAGGAACCGAGGATCTGCGTGGGCGGATCATCCGTCTTCGGTTTCTTTTCCGCTTCGACGCGCGTGACGGCGGCCCGCAGGTTCGTCAATGTGACGTCCAGGAGGGGCTCGAACTCCGTGAATTCCTCGACCGGCTTGAATGGCCGTCCCACCCCGCGTGCCCGAATTTTGAATGTGGCCGGCAGGATTCCTTCGTCTGCCATCCACTTTGCCCACATTTCAGGCTCGTTGCTCGGAATCAAGACCGCTGTACCGTCCCATGGGTCTTCGTCGAACGCCTTCACCGCCGCTAAATCGACCATTGGCAGCGTGGGTGCATCTGCCACGACAATGGTCAGGTTCTTTCGATCGGAGGCTGCCTGCAACTCGACCTGGAAGTCCGGGTCCATCGGAATTTCGCGATACTTCAACGCCGGCTGCTGCAACTTCGTGACGCTGCGAGCCATTTCAGCGATCGTATGCTGGTACTTCGGATGAAATGGACGCCATTGAGACGCCTTCTTGCCGTAACGGCCGGGAGGTGGAAGCTGCTCACGAGCGGGAGCCGCATAGACGAAGTTCGCCACGCTCGGGCCCGGGATCCAGGTCCCATCCTCGGCGACCGCCTCTTCGTATGGCACGTCGGGAAATGGATTGGGAATGTCTTCAGACTTCGCGATCTTCGGCAGTTCTCCAACTCTCGCCGGATACTCCTGAGACGCCGTGAAGATTGCATCCGCGAACGCCAGGACGCACCGGCGATAGTCCTCGGCAGACAGAATCTTCAGATTCCGAAGGCCCCTCTTTGCATATTGATCGGGCATATCCCCCTTACCCCATTGAACCTGATTCATGAAGTCGGGGAAAAACCCGGGCGGCGTAGGCGCCCAGATCACCGGCAGAACCACGGGAGGAGGTTGTCCCTTCTTCAAACCCTGCCGGCGCCATTGGTCGAAAATGTAGTACTCCTGCCCGCAGAATCGCTTGCGGAAGTAAGCGCCCGAAGTAACACACACGAGCACCGCCGCGCTCAAAAGGCCCTCCACCAGTAACGGCCGCCACTCCTCCATGAGGGGCAGGCTTTTTTGATCGCGAAACGCTACACGGGGACCCTTCCGATCCCAACCCGCCAGAAGTCCAACGTCCGAGCACAAGTCTTCGAAGAACGTTTCCAGCATCGGTTCCCTGTCTTCAGACGCGTAGCTGAAGAAGAAGATGGGACGCTCATTTTCGGGAAGCACGCTGCTATCATACGACTACTCCCATAATTCAGGATCACCATGGAGATCGAAGGCGTTCCCGGCGCACAGGTGCTCGTCCAGGTCGAGCAGGAAGACCGTTCGTATGCACGAACAGCCTGGGGCAACGTGCCGGTGGCGCGCTGTGCTTCGATCGTCCTGACCGGAGCGCCGGCCCGATGTCGCGCGCTGGCGGCGGCCATCGATGCGGCCGTCGTCGCGTCAGGAAGGGACGTCGTGCCGATCACTCCGCCGGCGCCGGCATCCAACGGGGCGATCCTGAACGCCGGGTTCGCCGATCCGAAGTGCCAGAAGCTCCTCGTTCTCGTCAGCGACGGGGCGAACGCCGTTGCCGATCCGCCGTTCGCCGCACCCTGGAAGGGCATCAGCGGTAGCCCCGGCGGCGACTATTCGGTCCTGCCGGTCCTGCCCGAGACGGCCCGCACCTCGTTCGCTGCGCTCATTCCGGCTGCCTACGGCGCAAAGAACGCCAAGTACTGGAACGCGTCCATCGACGAGACGGTCCCCGCGGTCTTTGCCGCCGCGGCGATGACGGTGGAGGTGCCCCGGCTCTTCATCAGCTATCGTCAGAAAGAGAGCGCGGCCCTGGCGGTATCGCTCTTCGACGCGCTGTCCCATGCCGGCTACGACGTCTTCCTCGATCACTACCGTATCCCGCCCGCGGCGAACTTTCAGGAGCGCCTGACGCAGGAACTGGGCGACAAGTCGATGGTCGTGGTCCTGGAATCGACGGAGATTCTGGCCTCCGAATGGACCCTCTACGAGATCAACACGGCCAAGACCTGCGAGCTGACGGTTGCGGCCGTGCACCTGCCGAAGGGGAAGAAGGTGACGGGGGTCGATGACGCGGCACGGCACCAGTTGACGGACGCCGATTTCGAAGGCGGCGCGTTCACCAGAGATGCGGTGCTGAGACCGGACGCGCTGGCCGCGCTCGTCACCTGGATCGATCAGGAGCACAATCAGGGAGTGCTGCGCCGGCGGGGAGCGTTGCGCGCGGCGATCGAGAACGCGCTCCTGCTGCGAGGAGTGACCGCGGTGACGACGGACCCTGCCGGCATGATGCAAGTCAAGGCTGCCGGGAAGGAGTACCGGATCTGGCCGAGCACCCGCTCGCCGGAACTGAACGACTTCCATACGACCTCGCTGTCGACGACAGTGGCGCAACGCGCGGCCGTGATCGGACTGGCCAGCCTCTTCATGCACGTCACCCGGGCCCGGTACGACTGGCTGGCTGGAGTCTCACACGTGGCCATGATCGACAAGGGAGAGATCGGCGCCGCCGCGGAACGGATCTCGCGCGGGGACCCGCTGTCATGACACCTCTGCGGCGGCTGGAGGGGACGGTCGTTTTCCTGTCGGCCAGCGTGCCGGCGGATGCGTCGGGCTACGAAGACGAGCGCCTCGACTTCAACGTTGACGAGGCGGTCATCGCCCTGGCCCGAACGCTCTTCACCGAGGGAGGGAAACTCGTCTTCGGCGGGCATCCGTCGATCTCTCCCCTCGTGCTGACCGTCGCCTCCGAGTACGCGAGCCGGAGCGGGGACTTCCACGGACCGTTCGCGTTCATCTACCAGTCGGAGATCTTCCGGGACATCATTCCCGAAAAGACCCTCCTCCTCGAACAGATGGGGTATGGGCGCATTCACTGGACGCCTGCGGCGCCAGGGGAAGTCAAGCGACGGGATCCCCTCACCGCGCGGTGGCTGGCGCCGCGCAGCCTGGAGGCCATGCGACGGATCATGATCGAGCAATCGCAGCCCGCCGCATTCCTGGCCGCCGGCGGAATGGAAGGGGTCGAGGAAGAGGTGGACCTGTTCCGCGAGCTCCGTCCGCAAGCGCCCGTCTACGCCCTCCAGTCGACCGGCGGCGCTTCGGCGAGATTGAAAACGACCCGGCCGTATGTCGAGGTCGTCGATCGCTCCGTGAAGGAACGTCTGGCCATGATGAACCGGAGTGGTGACGCTCTGCGGCCGGCAGCGCTCTACCCGGCCGTAATGGAGCAGATCGTCATGGATCTGCGAAGCACGAGACGGTGACCGAGGACAAACGCCCGAGCGTGGCGTTGCCGGAAGACGAAGGGAGAAAGCCCGTGACATACGAAGAGAGAAAGGTCAAGCACCTCGAGCTGATCCAGGGGGTCATCAACCGGATGGCCGGAAACAGCTTCACGATCAAGGGCTGGGGCACGGCGCTCATCGCCGCCATCCTGGCCTTCCTCGCCAAAGACGGGAGACCGCAGTACGCCTGGATCGCGATCCTTCCGACGATCGTCTTCTGGTTCCTGGACGCGTATTACCTTTCCCTCGAAAGGGCGTATCGGGGGCTCTACGACTCCGTACGGGGAGGATTCGTAGGCGCGTTCACCATGGACACAAGGTCGTACACGAACCTCCGCAAGGCGTTCTGGAGCCAGGCGGTATGGCCGATCTATCTCATGCTGATCGTCCTCGCGCTGATCGTGTATTGGTACGTGCCTCCTTTGGCTGGCAGGTAGGTTCGCTTGCTGGTCGCTGCTCGCTGATCACTGATCGCGAGCCTGACACAGCGAACAGCGAGCGGCGAACAGCGACCCGTTAACACTCTCCCTCACCCATGCGTCCTTCCCGGCGAAGGAGAGATCCATGACCGAATTCCGCCGCTTCGTCGCCGCCGCGCTCCTCCTCATCGCATCCTGCGCCTATGCCTCCCCTCCTCCGCCCAGCCCGGAGCCGCCGGCCAACGTGTCGCCCGCCGGAAGCATCGCCGGGCCTTCAGAACCGGGAAGCCGCCTCGTCATCTCGGGACAGGTCTTCGCGCCGGACGGCGTGACGCCCGTTCCCGGCGTCATCGTCTATGCGTATCAGACCGACAACACCGGCGAGTATCACAACGACGCCTCGCGCGTGGCGCGGTTGCACGGCTGGGCACGGACGGGAAGCGACGGGCGCTTCGAGTTCCGCACCATCCGCCCCGCGCCATATCCGGGCCGCGGGATCGCCGCGCACGTACACTTTCACGCGTGGGGCGGCGGGTATCCCCTGCAGTGGACCGAGGAATTGCTGTTCGCCGACGACCCGCTGGTCCGGAACGCCGACCGAGAGAAGGCGGCCGCGCAGGGCCGATTCGCGAATGTCAGTGCCGTGACGCGCGGCCCGGACGGCGCCCAGCATGTGATCATCAACTTTCGCCTCCTCGCCGAGACGAATTACAGCCCCGATCAACACAGCGATCCGCGTACGCGGACACATAAGTAGTGCCGAGTGCCGAGTATTACCCATCGAGGAGATCGAGACGAAGGACACCAATCGCGTCGCGCCGGAACGCGAGCTGCTGCGGGCGGCCAAGGGTGGGGACCGTGCTGCGTATGGTCACCTTTACGAACGTTATGCGCCGATGGTGCATGGCGTGCTGCTGGCCCGCGTCGCGCCCGGCGACGTCGACGATCTGCTCCAGGACGTCTTCATCCGGGCCATGACCGAGCTGCGCCGTCTCCGCGATGAGGATCACTTCGGCGGCTGGATCGCGGCGATCGCCCGCAACCGCGCCGCCGACTGGTACCGGCGCTCACGCGAGACGACGGGGAGCGAAGAGACTCTGCACGCCGTGGCCACCGGCGAGACGGCCAGTGCGCGCACGGACGCCCGCACGGCCCTCGACGCCATCCAGTCGCTGCCCGCCGCGTACCGGGAGACACTCGCCCTCCGCCTCGTGGAAGGGATGACCGGGCCGGAGATCGCGGAACGGACCGGGCTCACGCCGGCGTCCGTGCGCGTCAACCTGTGCCGCGGCATGGCCCTGTTGCGGGAAGCGCTGGCCGTGCCCGGCGGGGAGCGCGGAGGTGACGAATGAATCCGACCGACGACTACCTGTGGGACAAGAGCGGCGAGCCCGATGGGGAGATCGCGGAGCTGGAGTCTTTGCTGTCCGCGTTCCGCCACCGGCCACAGCCGCTGGCGGCCGTCGCAATGCCGCGGCGGCGCCGGCGGATCGCCCTCTCCCTCGCCGCCGCGGCGCTCTTCGCGCTCGCCGCTACGGGCATGCTCCTCTTTCGCGCAAGACTCTCGTGGCGAAACGGCGAGCCGTGGCAGGTCACACCGCTGGCGGGCTCGCCGCGCGTGGAGGGAACGGCCCTCGCGCGGCGCGCACGGCTCGGCGTCGGCGAAGTGCTCGAGACTGACGGCATGTCGCGAGCGCGGGTACGCATCGCCTCGATCGGCACGATGGACGTCGATCCGGGGAGCCGGCTCCGGCTCGTCACGACTCGGACGCGCAACCACCGTCTGGCCCTCGACTTCGGTACGATCCACGCGCGGCTGTGGGCACCGCCCTTCAGCTTCGGCGTCCAGACGCCTTCCTCGCTGGCCCTCGACCTCGGATGCGCCTTCACGCTGCGCGTGAACCGCGACGGCTACGGCCTGTTGCAGGTGACGTCGGGGTGGGTGGCTCTGGAGCGGGACGAAGCCCAGACCCTCGTCCCCGCCGGCGCCGAAGCGGTCACGCGTCCCGACCTCGGCCTCGGCACGGCGTACTTCAGCGACGCCACCGAGCCGTTCCGTCAAGGCCTGACCCGGTTCGACACGCACCGCGATGATCCGGCGGCACGCGCCGATGCCGTCTCCGCGATCCTGACGTCGGCGCGCCCGCGCGATGCGATGACGCTTCTCGTCGTGCTGCGCAAGCTTCCCCGCGACGAGCGGGCGCCCGTTCTCGACCGCCTCACACAGCTCGTACCCATCCCCGCCGGTTTCCGCCGCGACGACGTCCTCGGGCTGAACGAGAAGGCCCTCGAGGCCTACTGGCGCGCCCTCGGTCTCGGCAACGCCAAGAGCTGGATCCTCAACTGGCGGGACGTTCTCCGTTGACTCCATCGCTCGTCATCGACCGGTAGGAGGCTGCGCTTCGGGAAACATCGCAACTCATCAGGATGCGCCCTGCAGGATCAGCGATCGCGCCGCCAGGATCGTCGAGCCGAGCGAGGAGGCGAGCGCATCGATATCTCCGGCACCAGGCTCACCTTCCCACTGAGCCTCCCCGTCAACGAGCGAAGAGCGTCGACCGCGCTCCTGTAGGCGTCTGAGGCGACGAGCTCGGCCAGCCCTCCCTGCAGGCGGGCGAGATCCGCGGCGATGCCAGCCAGATAGGGGCCGTTCCAGCTCTCGACATTCGAGAGGGCACTGGTGACGACCGCGACGCATTGGCGCGAGGGCGCAGACGCGAGCCAGAATGGATCGGAATAGACGACCTGAGCATCCTGAAGGACGGTGTAAAACGCCACCGGTGCGGCAGCCCCCGCCGGAGGCGGTATGCGGACGATCTCAAAACGACGTAGAGCTCAATGCAGCCGGCGCGGAAGCAAGCTCCGGCTGCTGAAGACGCATTCCGATCCCATCCCCGCCCGGAGTGAGATAGGTCTGAACGTCGGCCTTGATCGAGGCCACCGCCCTTCCCGGCATGGAGGCGTCACCAATTGCGGCTGCCAGCGCTACAGAGTCGATCAACCGCTGCAACGGCAGGTCTGCTTTGACTCCGGCCAGTTGTTCGATCTGTGTCCGCAAGACCAGGTTCTCCGCTTCGAGATCGAGAGTTCGCTGCCGCAGCGCCGGCAACGCCGCTCCCTCCAGAACCTGAGCGTATGCCTCGGCGCCGGTTGCCAGCCGTTCGAGAGCGCCATAGGCGGATTGCGCCTGACGGAGATCATCGGTGAGGAGCGGCACGGCGTTTCCCTTTCGCTCTACCCTTGACCGCGGCGACGGGCTGCGGCACCGGGTCGGGCTCCGGATTGATGATCCGCGGCAGTGCCGTGACGAGGTCTACGGCGGTGCCGTGCAGGACTTCTTCGCCGGCCTTCGGATTCTGCTCAAGGACGGTGCCCACGGGAGATGTTGCGAACCGCGTCGCAATGCGTCCTGCAAGAAGGCCGGCGCCCTGGAGCAGCGCCCTGGCCTCAACGATCAGCGTGCCCACCACATTCGGTACGGACACCAGCATCGGGGCCGACGCCACGACCAGATTGACCTGCGTCCGCGCCGCAACTGCCGCTCCGGCCTCGGGCTGTTGGGAGAGAATCGTCCTCGCTGCAGCCTCTGCCGTGACCTGTTCGGCGATCGCACCAAGAGTCAGCCCGGATGGTCGTCGTGATGGCCATCTTCAAGGAGATGACTGCGCTCGTGAATTGATAAAAAGTCGGCGAAATCCCCAGTGCGATCAGCGGGAACGTCACTGCAGGGGCAGGAGTCGTATCAGGATTCGCAATCGTCTGGGGATTGTTTGGCCCGGCCGGTTGATTTGGATCAAATGCGGGATTTGGAATGGTCAGCGGCTTGGGAAACCCCGGCAAATCCACGGTCGCAGCCGCAAGAGCCTTCGTCACTTCGACGCTGTTCGCGTCCAGCGCCGTCTGCCCCTCGGCGATGGCCAGCGCAAGATTCTTCACCATTTCCGGGAACGGAACATTCAGCAGCTCTTGTCCGACCTGATTAGCCACGACGATCTCCTCTCGTCCCACATGGACGAATCGATTGACCGGCCTCGATTGAATGGCTCACCTTGTGACCTGAGCTCTCGTTGCTCGTGCGCGAGGTATCCCGACGACGACACTTCGACCGAAACCGAAGCATCGCCGCGCCCGACCCTCGATACTCTGGGCGCATGGAGCCGCCCGCAAACGACGCACCGATCGACCGCCGCACCTTCCTGCAGGGCGTCGCCGCCGCCGGAGCGGCCCTGCTCGTCATGGGCGGCGCACCGGAGATGGATGCGAAGCCGGCGGCCGGGAGAACAACGATGAAGATCACCTGCTTTATCCGTTACCAGATCGATCCCTTTCAACGAGACGCCTTCAAGCAGTACGCGGAGAACTGGGGCCGCATCATTCCCCGCTGCGGCGGCCACCTGGTCGGCTATTTCCTGCCGAGCGAAGGAACCAACGACGTGGCGTGGGGCCTGATCGCCTTCGACAGCCTGGCCGCCTACGAGCGCTATCGGGCGCGGCTGCGGTCGGACCCGGAATCGCGCGAGAACTTCGCCATGGCCCAGAGCAAGCGCTTCATCCTGCGCGAGGAACGGACGTTCGTGGAGATCGTCGACGGTACGTTCGGCATCGCCGCGCAGAAAGTGCAGGAGTAGCGCGCTAACCGTGTGGAGGACAGACGGGACCGTCTGTCCTTCACGCAACCGGTCGGCACACGCGCGGCCCGTCTACCGCGCCGCGGCAATCTTCAACTGCCCGAGGGGCGCGAGCACGCCGGCGTGGCAATTCGACAGCGCCGCGAGTCCACCGCCGCAGACGGAGTAATTCCCCGGCGCCATGCCGTCGACGGCCAGGTGAGTGCTGCTGACGGCGCCGCCCGTCGCGCGCGCCCATGCCGCCAGGATGCCGAAGTGGATGGGAATGCCGTCCTCCAGAATCAACGGGAACGCTCCCTCCTTCGGATCGAAGTCGATCTCCAGCCGCCCGCCGTTCTGCTCCACCGGAACGAGCACCGGCCCCTTCCCCAACGGCACACGCATGGCACGGAGAGAGAAGCCGGGCGCGGTGACGATGACGGCCGCTTCGGTGGCGCCGGCATTGAGCCGGGCCCGGAAGTCTCCCGATTCATTGCACGGTGTCGGCACGATGGTCGGCGATGGATCCCCAAGTGAAAACGCATAGACGACCGCTCCCGGCACACCGCCGGCGGCAGAAGTGACGCGGCCGCGAAGGAACGACGCCTCATGCAGCACGAGGCGCAGTCCCTCGGACGGATGCTTCTCCTCCAGCGCCACCGTCATCGGATCGCTCATCAGTGTGCCCGCGCTGGACGCCGACAACTGGATCGAGCCGGCGGGCAGACCGTCGAAACGAAACGAGCCGTCTTCGGCGGTGAACTCCTGCAGAGTGGAGTCGTCCGTCTTCGCGGTGACGATGGCGTTGGCGATGGGAACGCTGTCTTCGCTCATCGCGGTACCGCCGAGCGCAGTGCCCGGCAGCTCGAGCGACACGCTGGCTCTCGCTTCGACCGCCTTCACTTCGACCTTCTGAAGCATGGCCCGCACCCGCGGGTGTTCCGAGGCGATCTGCACGGGCCAGATGCCGCCGGTCGGCAGATCTCCTTCGAACGCGCCGTCGGCTCCGCTCTGCATGGGAATGGACACGGCGCCGTGCGCGCCGCCGAACCAGACCTCCGCCGCGAGCGGTTTCTCGCCCAGGACCACCCGACCGGACAGATGCACGAGCCCGAGCTCGACGACGAGGGGCGGAGTGGCCGGAGTCACGTCGAGACCGCGCGCCGCCCATGCCGAACCGTCCGCGGCCAGCACGGTGAGTCGATACTTTCCAGGCGGGACGCCGCGAAACTCGCGGGCTCCTGTGGCGTCGACCGCGGCCTCCGCCGGAACGACGTTCGCCTCGGCCGGCCTGAGGCGCAGACGCCACGGCTTCCCTCCTGCATCGACCGGCGGCGTCACCGTGATGAGAACACCCTGCAGCTTCATCAGGCGCAGGGGACGCGACAGCTCGGCCTCGACGTTGGCCAGCACCCGAACCTCGCGCGGCTCGGTGGCGTAGCCCTTCTGGGTGGCGTTGACGACGTAGCTGCCGGGCGGCACACCGTCGAAGGCGAAAAACCCTTTCGCATTCACCGTGGCGGTGAGCGCCAGCGCCCTTACCGTTTCGCTCTTCACATAGCCGGCACCCGGCGCCGGCTGCTGTTGCAGGTGGACGGTCGCCTCCAGCGGCGTGTTGCGCTCGTCGATCTCCACGCGCCCGACGACAGACGCTCCCCGTTTCAGCGTCAGCGCGCCGAGGTCGGTCTCGCCGCCTGCCGGCAGTTTCGCGTTCCAGCGGTATTGCGCCATATACCCGCGGCTCTTGAGCCGCAGATCCACGGTGCCCGCAGGCAGCTCACACGTCCAGGCGCCGTTCACACCGACCGGACACTCGACATGCGCGACGCGAGGCGGCTTGCTCTCGACCTGGAACCCGATCTCGAGACTGGTGACTTTCGGCCCGTCCTCCGCCGCGGCCACCGTCCCGTGGACGCGGGACGACGGCAGCAGCTCGAAGCGAACACTTAGCGGCTGGTCCGTCAGCGAAACCGTCTGCGGCTCGCTCCACAGTCCCGGCGCGCGGATGGCGAGCTGCCACACACGCCCGGGCGTGGATGGCAGCTCGACCGATGTCGGAGAATTGGCCGGAACGGGAATCTGCCGCTCCGCCGAAAGGCCGTGATCCGTCACCTGTGCGGCAACGACCGTCACGGGTTGCAGGGCAACGCCCTCCGGTCTTTGCACCGTGACCACGACGGTGGCAGCCTGCGTGGTCACGGCCAGGAATAGCGCCGGCACGACGCGCCGCAGGGACAGCATCACGGATGGTAATAGCATGTGCCCCATGCCTCGCACTGCGAGTCGGCCGGCGAGCCGCCCATGTAGAGATTGCAGCCGCAATAGGCCGCGATGTCGATATTGCCGCATGTGGGCGGCAATTGGCCGAGACGGAGCGAGTACGTGTAGATGCAGATATAGCAATAGAAGCCGTAGCAGCGATCGGCCGCCCCACCGGGAATGAATCCGCCGTCGACGAACCCTCCGAACTCCGAGCCGTCGGCAAATGCGGGCACCGGCGCCAATAATGCGACGGCGATGACTAGAACCAGTATTCGTTTCA
The DNA here is from genome assembly GCA_964650405.1 of uncultured Thermoanaerobaculia bacterium. Classification (GTDB taxonomy): domain Bacteria; phylum Acidobacteriota; class Thermoanaerobaculia; order Gp7-AA8; family Gp7-AA8; genus CAZYTO01. Next base: position 15,725 of record CAZYTO010000080.1, read on the forward strand.
CGATTCCGGACATTGCAGTTCCTCTTCTTCCTTGCGGCGATCGACGTTCCGGCTCGAGCCTTCGTTTGACGCGGCGCCGCCGCATTTCCCGCGTCTCCGATCATTCGTTAGCGGGCGCATCCTGCGCGACAAAACGGCAAGACGTCAATAAGGACTTTAGAAGTTCCTGCATCATCCCTTGTCGTGTTACTACATACTCGATAAGTACTCCTTCCTATGAGTGTCTGCCGGAACCCATGCGCTCCCGCCCGATCTCCTGGCGAGGGCCGCTCCATGGCGGTCGCCATCCGCCGCGATCCGCGCCGGATGCCGCGGGCGCACCAATGCCGTTTGGATGGAATCATGGGCTTCCCCACCAATCGCCTGAAGGCAATGTCGGCGGCGGACTCTCCAGCGTCCGCGACCGGCATCACAGTTTCGCCGGCTGCGACTCCACGGCCTGCCCGCCACTCCACGCCACCCGATTCGCCGCACGTTACACATTCGATACAGGGGAGCCGTCCGTGGTGGCCCTAAGATGGCGCGCATGAAGAACATCGCGCTCGGAACGGCCCTCCTCCTCGCAGCACTCTCCGCCGCAGGGCAGTCGGCGCTCCGGCTGCCGGAGGCGAGTCCTGCCGCCACCGTCGGCCAGACGATCGGCATCACGGACGTCGCCATCACCTATCACCGCCCCGCCGTGAACAAGCGGAAGATCTGGAACGGCCTCGTGCCGTACGGTTCCCCGTGGCGCACCGGCGCGAACGAGAACACGACGATCTCGTTCTCGACGGCGGTGAAGATCGAAGGGCAGGCCTTGCCGGCAGGCACCTATGCGCTCTACGCGATTCCGGCGGCGTCGCAATGGACGATGATCTTCAGCAAGTTCACCGGCAATTGGGGCGCATACAACTACGACCCCTCCGAGGACGCCCTGCGCGTCACTGTCACCCCGCAGGTGTCCGCCGAGTCGCAGGAGCGGCTCGCGTATACGTTCGACGACGTGACGAACAGTGCCGGAACGGCCTGGCTGCGCTGGGAAAAACTGCGCGTCCCCATCAGGATCGAAGTGGACCTCCCCGCCACGATGCGGGCCTCGATCAGCGAGGCCCTGCGCGGCGGGAAGCACTGGGACGCCAATGCCTGGGCCACTGCGGCTCGCTGGGAGTTGCGCAACGGCGACCCCGACACGGCGTTGAAGTACGCCGATCACTCCCTCTCCCTCGGCATGACATACGGAGGGTTGCGCACAAAGGCGGCGGTGCTGGACAAGAAGGGCGACGCCAAAGGCGCCGCGGGCTTGCGCGATCGCGCGGCGTCCATGGCCACCGAGGCGGAGGCGATCGGGTTCGGCTATAGCGCCTTGATTGGCGCCAAGAAGTATGACGAGGCCATCACCTTCCTGAACAACTACACATCCGCCCACCCCACCAGCCCGGAGCTCTGGCGTGTCTACGCCGGTCTCGGCGACGCCTACAGCGGAAAGGGCGATCCGGCCAAAGCGAAGGAGTACTACGACAAGGCCATGGCCGCGGCGCACGACACCGCGGAGAGGACCGAGGTGTGGGACTCGATCAACGCCGCCGCGGCAGAGGCGAAGTAGGGGCGTCCCGCGGTGTGTTGATTACACGTGGTTAGTGGTCAGTGGTTAGGAAGACCAAAGGCCACCGACTACGGTCCCGGTGCAGCGCATTCGGTTCGCGCGTATTCTTTTCAAGTGGTTAGTAGTCTCGGCGTGTGCGGGGGTCACATCTCCTTCGGGTGTGCGGGGGTCACATCTCCTGTCAGCCGGGGATCGCCGGGTGCCAAAGGAGATGTGACCCCAACCTCCGGGATAGCCCGGATCGTCCGTGGCGGGGAACGAACTTGTCAGTGTCGATGCGGTAGATTAGGGTCGATGCGGTAGATACTGTCAGATCTCCAGCCAGCCGGGATTGCCGGGTGCCAAGAGGACCCGGCCAGCCGGGGGTCACATCTTCAGTCTGTTCTGCGGGAACCGCAAGACCCGAACCAAGCGCCCAAAGGGATCCGCCAAGGGGTCGAATCTCCAGTCGAATCTCCAGTCCGGGACGATGAACCGTCTGCGGACTGGAGATCTGACCCCCGACTCAGGATGACTCACATCTCCGCGCATTGCAGGACCGTCCGTAGACTGGAAATGTGCCCCCCGAGCCGGGCATGACCCTCGAGCCAGGCACTCGAGCCAGGTAGGAATGGGGTCACATCTTCGCATTGCGAACCGGTCCGCGGACGGGAGATGTGACCCCGTGATTGCTCCCTCCTGCGCGTCGCCTCGGATCGGTTGGGGCACAGCGGATGGGGTCACATTTCGGCGCTGCGATGGTCTGCCGTCGGTACGTATCTGGCACACTCCGCCATGCAGTGAAACCACGGACCGAAGCCGCAGCAGAGGAACGGCTTGAGCGCGCGGCCGTCGAAGGCGAGGGCGACAACGGGACACCGTTCCGGCTCCATCTGCGGCCGCGCGTCTTCGTGCCCCTGATCCTCCTGCTGGCCCTCGGCGTCCACGTCCTCCTGCCGCGGATCGCGGTGCTCGAGCAATCCTTCACCGTCCTGCAGTCTCTGTCCGTCGGGATGATCGCCGCCGCCATGGGCGCCCAGGCCCTCAGCTACGTTGCAAACGGTGCGCTCCTTCGCACGATCGTCCGGTCGGCGCATGAGCAGATCCGCCTGGCGCGCTCCGCGGCCATCGTCATGGCAGCGTCGACAGTCTGCCTCGTGGCCGGCGGCATCGTCGGCTACGGCGCGGCCGTCTATCAATGGACGCGGCAGAACGGGAACTCGCGGGAGACGGCCACCATCGCGGCCTGGCTGCCGTCGGTCTTCGATGCCGCCGCGCTGGTCGTGGTGGCCCTGGCCAGTGCCATTGAGCTGCTGCACGGGCAGCGACTCCCCGATTCGGCCATCTCGGCGCTCGTCCTGGTCATGGCCCTGCTCGTCACGGTCATCGGCGCAAGCTTCTACGCGATCTCGCGGACGGACCGATTCGCGGCTCTCCTGCAGACGGCGCGACGGGTGCCACTGCTGCGGGACCGCCTCAAGGACCTCGCCGGCGACCTGCCACGGCGGCTGAGCACCGTCTCCGCCGCGCTGCGCAGCCGCGCCGGCGTCGAAGCGGCCGCCTGCGCCCTGGGAAACCTCGTGCTGGACATGGCGACGCTGGCGCTCGTCTTCGCCGCCGCCGGCCATCCGGTCCGCCTCTCCGTCCTCGTGGCGGGCTACGGCGTGCCCCTGCTCCTCGGCCGCTTCAGTTTCCTGCCCGGCGGAATCGCCGTGGTCGAGATTGGGATGACCGCTCTCTACGCTGCCCTCGGCGTCCCGGGGCATGTGGCCATCGTGGTCATCCTCACCTACCGATTCCTCTCGTTCTGGCTGCCGACCCTGGCCGGCATTCCGGTGGCCGCCATGCTGCAGGTGCGCGCCCGAAGTGCGAAACCCTAGCGCCGCCCAGGCTCGCCGCACGTGGTATGCCCCAGCCATGGTGGAGTGGACCTGGGCCGCACGCACGCTCGCTCTAGAATGCGCCCATGCACCCGAACAGCCCTCAAGCGAAGGAAATGGCGGATGAGTCGATGGTCCGGAACCTCGCAGCGCAGGCCGAGGCGATCTGGCCACAGGAGGAGGGGATCTTCGACCGCCATCCCCTCGGCGGCAGCGCGGTACTGGACGTCGGCTGCGGCACCGGCGAGATCCTGTCCCGGCTGGCGGCGAAGTTTCCCGAGGCGTCATTCATCGGAATCGACGTAGAAGAACCGCACCTCGCGCGCGCCGCCGGGCGCTGCGCACCGTTCGGCGACCGCGTACGCTTCCAGCCGGGTGATGCGCTGGCCCTCTCCTTCCCCGACGCTTCCTTCGACCTCGTCATCTGCCGGCACGTATTGCAGGCCGTTCCTCACGCCGGGCGCGTGATCGCCGAGATCCGCCGCGTTCTGCGGCCGGGCGGCCGTCTGCATCTCATCGCCGAAGACTATGGAATGCTCTGGTGCCACCCGACCGAGCTCGACGCCGACGACTTCTGGCAGGTCCTCCCCCGTCGCTACAGCGCCGCCGTCGGCTGCGACCTCCACGTCGGCCGCAAGTTCTTCCCCCTCCTCCACGACCCCGGCCTCACCCACATCCCCGCCGCCTACGC
>CAZYTO010000081.1:0-19553 GCA_964650405.1 uncultured Thermoanaerobaculia bacterium
GTTTGCGGCGAGCGCCGGGATCGCGGTGCTCTCGCTCCCGGAAGGGCCAGGGAACCAGGGCGGCACTCGACGGCGAACGGATGATGGCAGCGGTGCGAAAGGTGGTGCTGGTCACGGGGGCGTCGAGCGGAATCGGCCGCGCCGCCGCGCGCGAGCTGGCCCGGCGCGGGTACGACGTCGCCCTTGCCGCCCGCCGCATCGAGCCGTTGGAGGCAGTGGCCGCCGAATGCCGTGCCGCGGGCGCACGCGCTGTGGCCATTCCCGCCGACGTATCGCAACGGGACGATTGCCAGCGGCTGGTCGGGGCGGCCGAGCGGGAGCTCGGCCCGCTGGATGTGCTGGTGAACAACGCCGGCTTCGCCGTGTTCGACGCCATCGAGAACGCCGGGAGCGCCGACCTCCAGTCCATGATGCAGACGAACTACTTCGGTACGGTGTGGACGACGCAGGCCGCATTGCCGGGAATGCTCACCCGCGGCCTCGGCACGATCGTCAACGTCGCATCCATCGCCGGCATCATGGGCTACTCCCGGATGGGCGGCTACTGCGCGACGAAGTTCGCCATCATCGGCTTCAGCGAGGCCCTGCGCGACGAGGTGCTCGGCCGCGGCGTGCGCGTAGCCCTGGTCTGCCCCGGCACGACCGAGACCGAGTTCTTCGTGAAGGCGGAGCGGGGCAAGATGCCGGCCGCCTCCCGCCTCATCCTGGCCGTCTCGCCGGAACGAGTGGCGCGTGCCATCTGTGCCGCGGCGGCAGACGGCCGGTATCGGCGCATCGTGCCGTTTACGGCCGGTGTCTACATGCGCTTCAAGGAGCTGATGCCGCGCGCCGCGCACCTCTTCATGCGGGTCGTCTCGCGCTTCATGGAAAAGAAACCGTGATCTCCCGCCGGCCTCCCGTCACCATCCTCCTGCTCCTGGCGATTGCCTTGATGTGGGGCGTGGAACTGCTCCAACACGCCGACATCGACGACCGCGCCCTCCTTCGACTGGGTGCGAACCTTCCGATGCGTGTTCTCGATGGCCGGTACTGGCGCTTCGTGAGCAGCATGTTCCTTCACGGAAGCTGGCTGCATGTGCTGGTGAATGCGTTCTCTCTGTTTCAGCTCGGGGCACTCTACGAGATGCTGTTCGGTTCGACGCGTTTCACGTTCATCTACTTCGTCACTGGCATCATCGCGTCTGCAACGAGCTCCTTCATGGGACATGTGTCCGTCGGCGCGAGCGGTGCCGTCTGCGGTATCGCAGGCGCGCTCATCACATCCATTCTCCGCTCTCAGCCGCACCGGCAGGAGCGCTGGCTACGCAACGTCGTGATCCAGCTCATCGTTCTGTTGGGTGTGAACCTCTACATCGCTTCCCGTTTTCCCGTCATCGACAACTCCGCGCATATCGGTGGACTGGTGGCAGGCCTCGTTTTAGGGCTGCTTCCGCACAATGTGCAGCCACCACCGCCGTCGACGGAGGTTATCGACGTACGCTCTCAGCCCTACGACGACGGCAGCTTCTGATCCGGAAGCTCGCATGGTCGGCCCGGTGGCCGGCCCGATGACGGACGGGATGACCGCTTACGACATCTTGTTCGCGTGCATGTACTCGACGAGGTCGTCGTACAGGCCGCCGGTGTTGGCGAAGGTGGCGTAGTTCTTCGCCACGGCGAACCATTCCCGCGTGGACGGCTTGGTCCTTTTCAGCGCTGCCGTGAAGTCGTCGCGGCGCAGATGGCGATGCTCTCCTCCGCGGATCGCTTCCGTCAGCGGCACCTCCGCGGCACGCTCGACGAGGTCGAGCAGATCGGCGCCGGAGAAGCCGGCCGTCTTGCGGGCCAGCTCGCCGATGTCCACGTCGGCCGCCACCGGCCGCTCCCGCAGGTGCAGCCGCAGGATCTCCAGCCGCGCCACCTCGTCGGGCGGTGGTACGAAGAGCACGCGGTCGAACCTTCCCGGCCGGCGCAGCGCCGCGTCCACGCTCCACGGCGCGTTGGTGGCCGCCATCACCAGCATGTTCTTGTTGTTCGACGAGACGCCGTCCATCTCCGACAGCAGTTGATTGACCAGCGTCTTGCCGGCGCTGTTGCGGAGCTGTTGCCGGCTGCCGCCGATGGCCTCGACTTCGTCGAAGAAGAGGACCGACGGCGCGCTGTTGCGGGCCGTCTCGAAAATGCCGGCCAGCTTCCGCTCCGATTCTCCGAAGTACATGTCGAGGATCTCGTCGATGGCCACGTTGAGGAAGATGGCTTCGCACTCGCCCGCCGTGGCCCGGGCCAGCATGGTCTTGCCGCAGCCGGGAGGTCCGTACAGCAACACCCCGCCGCCCACCCGCTTGCCGTACTTGCGAAAAAGGTCCGGCCTCTGGAACGGGACGATGATCTTCATCCGGATCTCGTCCTTGACCGGGTCGAGGCCGCCCACGTCGCCGAAGTGGAGTGTCTCGCGCGTGAGTGTCGCCGCCTCGACCGGCTCCGCCGATCCCCCGCCCCTGACGAGTCGCAGCACGTTCGAAGGCTGGTCCGCTTGCTTCGAGGCGATGAGAGCCCGGGCGCGTTTGCGCCCCTCATCGTCTTCGAGGTGGACCAGGGCCTCCCGCGCCGCCTCCTCGGCCTCGCTGGCGCGCTCCAGTTGGGCGAGCACCTCGGCGACCTGCAGCCAGAGGTAGCCGTTGTTGGGCGCGGTGAGCAGGGCTCGCCGCAGGGTGTCGAGTGTCATGTTCAGGTCCATGGTGTCCTCACAGCCATCGATAGCGCCGGCGCAGAATGGCCCGCGTCAGCGGCTCGGCGAACCACGTGTAGGCGCAGAGCGCGAAATAGACGACCGAGACGATCGAGTCTCCCGGCTCTTCGCGGAAGAACGTCGCCCGGAGCAGTTGTACGAATGCCCAGAGACCGGCCACGACCAGCAGGCGTGTGGCCATGCCGGCCCGGCTCATGAGCAGGGCGTACCAGAGAAACGGCCGGTAAAACCAGTTGCGCCCCATGACCACGTGGGCCAGGCCGTTCAGTGCCATGGCGTTGTGCGGATTCAGCCGCAGGGCCGCGTGATAGCTCTCTTCGGCCTCGTCGAACCGGCGCTGCGAAAGCTGGATCCCTCCGAGGATGGCGAAGCCGCCGTCGTCCTCGGGATCGAGGGTGATGGCCCGCCGCGCCGCCTCCTCGGAGAGGTGCCACTTCGACGGGCTCACTTCCATGAGCAATTGCGCGACGAGCTGGTGGGCATCCTGATCGTCGGGGTCGAGCTCCACGGCCTTCATGGCCAGCTCCAGCGCCTGCTCCTGCTTTCCACAGAAGCTCAGAATGCGGGCATAGCGGAGGAAGTAGATCGCGCGATCGGGCGCCAGCCGGATCGCTTCACGAATGCTGACCTCCGCATCGGCGAATCGTCCGACATTGAAGAGCGCCGCGGAGTGGATGCTCCACGCGTTCGACCATTCCGGCGCGATGGTCACGGCCTGCTGCGCCGCCGCCACCGCCGCATCCTTCTCGCGCATGGCGATCAGCACGCGGGCCATGGCCAGGAAGTTCTCGGGCTGGTCCGGAAACTGGGAGATCTGCTGGGCTGCCAGCTCCCGCGCCCGCCCCAGTTGTCCGATCGTGCAGAGGTAGTCGATGCGCTCATGGACCCCGAGGCCCACGAGCTGGCGCGGGTCATCGGACAAGGACGCCTCCGAGGAGGAACCAGATCACCGAGTCCGGCAGCACGAAGATCAGCGCGAGCGAGGCGAGGTACGTCTGCAGCACGGGCAGTTTCGCTCCTCCCAGAAAGACGTGTCCGCGCACGTAGGGACGTTGCACGAAGAACAGTACGCTGCCTACGGCCAGGTGCATGGCCCTTCCGGCGAATACCGCCAGCGGCACGTTGTTCGTGGCGTGATTGACGGCGACGATGATGACGCTGTACGCCAGCCATGCGCCGGCGCCGGCGAGGAGATTCAGCGCCGCCAGTCCGAACCGGCGCATCGCCGCGGCGTTAAAGCAACCGACCAGACCTGCCAGGCCCGCGCCCAGTGCCAGTCCGAGGTATGCCAGAAGCACCGCGTCGAAGAGGGGCAGGGGGGCGCGGCGCGCATCGGGGAAGCGTTTCACCAGCGGGCGCTCGAAGATGGCTTCGACGCTCACTTGCGCCTCGCGATCAGCCGCAGATCCTGCCCCGGGAAGAAGCGCTCGTTGAGCGACTCGATGAGGCGGCGCAGCGCCGGCGAATCGTCATCGCTCGTGGCAAACCGCGCTCCTTCAGGGAACGGATGAATGGGCCGGATGTCGTCGATGGCAAACCCGTATTCGCGGGCCAGAAGTACCAGCGCGGCGGGATGGCGTGGCGCGAGGTGGGTCGGATCACGCCAGAAGTCGCTGCCTGCGACAGCCAGCGCCTCCGCGTTCGGCGTCTCGATGATGAGCAGGCCGTCGCCGCCCAGGACCCGGGCTGCTTCCGCGAAGAGGGCGAACAGCGCCTCGATCGGCAGGTGCTCGACGACGTGCATGGCCACGACCGTCCCGATCGTGCCGGCGCCGATCCCGTCGAAACACTCGGGCACGCCGGCCAGCGTTGCCTCCAGACCGCGCGCACGCAGGTCGGCCACGGAGCGCTCGTTCGTGTCGAATCCACGGGCCTCGATGGCCGCGTCCCGGCACGCGGCCAGCAGCTCGCCGCGTCCGCATCCGACGTCGAGGAGAGGGCTCTTGGCGAGACTGACGTAGTCGCGGACTGAGGCCTGCACTTCCGCCTCGCTGCCGCGCAGGCCGTCCTCGAGGCGGCGGTAGAGGAAGTCGGCCGCTGCCTGGCTGCCACCGGTCACTGCGTCCCGCTCGCCGCTCGCCGCCTGCCGCACCACCGGATTGGTCACATCGCGTACGCGTACGGCGACCGTTTCGATCTTCTGATCGAGTGCGGCGATCAAGGCGTCATTGCGCCGGGCGGCAACCGGGATGAGCTCGCGAATCGCGGCGATCTCGGCGGCCAGCCCTTCGTCGGCGCGCCGCACGTCATGCTGCACGGCCTCGACGTCGCGCCGGAAGTCCTCGCGCAACGTGGCCAGATCGCGGCGCAGGTCGCCCAGCAGATCGAGCAGGACGAGGTTGTAGTTCTTCTGCCGCTCGGTGTCGGGCTCCGCGGCGCGGCGGAAGAGCCGGCGCACGATGCGGAGAAACCACTCGTGTTTCGCCGGCCGGGGCCGGAAGCGTCTGTCGGCGTCCCAGACCTCGCGCCAGCCTTCGGCTCCGGCGGGCGGGCCGTCGACGAACTGCTCGTCACTCATGCGGGGGGAGGATATCAGTGGGAATGGGGATCACGGCGGAGAGCGGTAACGAGGCCTGGCGTTCCACGAGCGGGCCACCGCGGGATGCAAGCGGGAGCAGCGGACGGCAGGAGCCTGCCTGCCATCCGCCGCCCGCTCGCCATCAGGCTCACGCTTCCGCTTCGGCGGGTGCGGCGGCAGCTTCCGGCGTCTCCTCGATCGACTCGCGTCCCATGGGCACGACTTCGACCTGGATCTGCGCGGTGACGTCGCGGTGCAGGCGCACTTCGACGTCGTGCGTGCCGAGGGACTTGATCGGGTGCGCCAGCTCGATGCGGCGCTTGTCGACGTCGATCCCCTTGGCCAGGAGCGCGTCGGCGATCTCGTTGGCGGTGACGGAGCCGAAGAGCTGGCCGTTCTCGCCTACGCGCTTCTCCACGCGAATCTTCGTCCCCTTCACGCGGTCCGCCGCCTTCTGCGCTGTTTCCTTCTCCTGGTTCGCCAGCAGGGCCCACTTCTTGCGGTCCTGCTCGACGGATTTGAGATTACCGGGTGTCGCCTCGCGGGCGAGCTTCTTCGGGATCAGGAAATTGCGGGCGTATCCGTCCTTGACGCTGACGATGTCCCCGCGCGTCCCGAGGCCGCGGATCTCGTCAATCAGAATGACCTTCATGAGTACTGTCCTTTCGATTGAAACGTCTGTAGTCGAAGAATGAGTCGAACAATCCCGCGATGCTGAGGAGCAGCTCCGAGATCGGCGTGAGCAGCAGCAGGATCCCGTACACGATGAACGCGCCCAGGAAATTCACGCCCACCGCGGCGATGAACCACCGCACGATGGCCAGCCCCTGCAGCAGGTAGAAAAAGCCGACCACGGCGATCACGTTCAGCCCGACGTGGCGTAGAGCTCCCGTCGCCAGCGGCGAGAGACCGGCTACGACGAACGCGAACAGCAGCCACTCCGGCAGCACCAGGCCGCGGAAGGTGTAGGCCACGGGCGTGGAGAGCTCGTGATTCCGCGCGAACTCCCGCCAGGCCTGCACGCGCCCGAAGAGCACCAGACTGAACGTGAAGGTGAGCACGATGCTGATGGCGCGCGTGGCCTCGAAGCAGTAGAGCATCGCATCCGTGATGCGCTGCCACATCTGCAGCGCGTCCGGCGACCACTTGGACGGATCGGCTTTCGGTACCTGGGCCAGCCAGTCGCGCCACAGCGAAAACTGTACTGCGTGCGCCGAGACGCCCGCCGTCGTCTGCACCGCCAGCTCGATCGCGCCCAGTCCGGCCGTGCCCAGGATGGCAGCCGTGAGCAGCACGCGGCCGAACGGCTCGCCCCTCCGGATCTGCGGAACCACCAGCAGGGCCGGAACACCGAGGGAGACCGCCGGACTGAGAAGCATGGCCAGGTTCAGAGCCAGGTCGTGCGGGCCGAGGGGCGGCGTGTGAGCGAACCGCACGGCAAGCACCGCCTGGGCTCCGCTGGCCAGGACCAGCGCCGCCGCGGAGGCGCGCCACCCGTACCGCGCCGCGCAGATGAAGATCACGGCCGGGACGAAGATCGTCAGCGACACGGCCATCATCAACGACAGCAGCAGCGTGTACCCGCCCACCGCAAAAACCACCAGGGGGAGGTTGCGGTCGGGCAGGGTCGCCAGCGGCTCGGTCTGCGGGACGGAGATCATCGACTTAGTCGGTGGCGAACGGCAGCAGCGCGGCGATGCGGGCGCGCTTGATGGCGTTCTGGAGCTTGCGCTGGTGCAGTGCGCACGTTCCCGAGATGCGGCGCGGGAGAATCTTTCCCCGCTCCGGGATGAACTGCTGCAGCATCTTCACGTCCTTGTAGTCGATGTACTCCAGCTTCTCGACGCAGAACTTGCAGACGCGCTTGCGGCGATAGAAAAACTTCTTCTTGCCGGCCTGCGGACCGCCCGGACCACCCTGTCCCGGACGACCACCGCCGGACGGACCGCCTTCGCGGCGGGGACCACCCATCGTCGTAGCCATGTTCCTGTTCTCCTCTTCTTACTCGGCCGGCGGCACTTCGGCAGCCGGAGCTTCGGCAGGCTGCGGGAAGGCCGCGGGCTGCGGACGGACGCGCTCTTTCTTGGGATTGCGCTTGGCGAGTTTGTCGGCGCGCTTGTGGTCGAGATCCGTGCGCACGATCATGTGCCGCAGGATGCGATCCACGTTCTTCATGCGGCGGTCGAGCTCGGCAAGCGAGCCGTTGCTCTCCACCACGAAGAGGTGATAGACGCCTTCGTTGCACTTCTGGATGGGATAGGCGAGCCGGCGCCGGCCCCACGCTTCCTCGTTCTTCATCGTGGCGCCGAGCTTTTCGACGACGCCGCGGAACTCGGTGATGAGCGCCGTCGTTTCTTCCTCCGGTACTTGCGGAGAAAGGATGAACAGGACTTCGTAAGTCCTCATGAATCCTCCTTCTGGCCTAGCGGAGCCCGCCCTCAGGCGTGGCTCAAGGAGCTGGACAGATTGTTAAAGAATTTCCCGGCCGCGTGGACCGGGCCGGTGATTGTACGGAAAGGGCGCGAGGGGCGCAATTTATTTCGTATACCGGCGAGCGGGCGGCGGCGAGCGGCGGGCGGTGGGGGAAACGAAGCCTCTGAAGGCTGAAGGCTCGAAGGCTGGAAGGTGATGCCTTAACCCCTTAACCCTAACCCTGATCTTCCCGGCCGAGGAGCTGCCGCTCCGCCCGGCGCCTTCGCGTCTCCGGCTGCTTCGCCGCCAGAACCTCCTCCCGCAACATCCGCTGCTGAGCGGGCGTGAGGCGCTCCCAGGCACGACGCGCGTGCACATCGGTGGCAAGCAAGTGCTCCAGTTCGGCGGGTCGAGCCTCCTCCGCACGTCTCAGCACCAGCGTGACCCGATCGCCGGTGTCGACGCCAACCTTGCGGCACTGCGGCTCTGTGATCGTGACGGACCACTTGAGATCGTCGCCCCAAGGCACGAGCGACCGCCGCCCCAGGTCGACACCATTCAGCGTCACCTCGACGGCAGTCGTACCCGTGAGCTGCCATTCCGCAACCGCCTTCGCGGGAACGACGACGAAGCGAGGAACCCGAGGATCGAGCCGGCCGACCACGCATTCGATGGTGATGGAAGAGTCGCTTGCCATGAGTCGAGGTCACTATAGCCAGTAACCAGACCCCCGGCGACCAGCGACCAGCGACCAGCGACCAGCGACCAGCGACCAGCGAACCCCTATAATCTCCGCCCAACCAAACGTCGGAACCCAAAGGAGCGCTGAATGAATCTGTTCGCGCGGAAACCGCTCGAGCTTCTCCTCGAGGAAATGAAGGGTGAGCACCGCCTCCGCCGCGTACTCGGCCCCGTCCAGCTCACCAGCCTCGGCATCGGGGCCATCATCGGCGCCGGCATCTTCGTCGCCACGGGCGCGGCCGCCCACAACGTGGCCGGCCCGGCCCTCATGCTCTCGTACGTCGTGGCGGGTCTGACCTGCGTCTTCGCCGCGCTTTGCTATGCGGAGTTCGCGTCGATGGTGCCGGTGGCCGGCTCGGCGTACACGTACGCCTACGCGACGCTGGGCGAGCTGTTCGCCTGGATCATCGGCTGGGACCTCGTCCTTGAGTACGGCGTGGCCAGCTCCACCGTCGCCACCGGCTGGTCCGGCTACTTCCAGAGCGTCATGGCCAAGGTGGGGCTCGTGCTGCCGCCGGCCCTCCGGATGTCGCCCTGGAAGTACGAGGCCGCCCACGGCTTCGTCTCGACCGGCTGCTACGTCAACCTGCCGGCCGTCCTGGTGGCAACCGCCATCACCATCATCCTCGTCAAGGGCATTCAGGAAAGCGCCACGTTCAACGCCGCGATGGTCTTCATCAAGGTGACGGCCGTGCTCTTCGTGATCATCGCCGGCGTGTTCTACATCAACAAGGCCAACTGGCATCCCTTCGCGCCGTACGGCTGGACGGGACTGAACTTCTTCGGCCACAACGTGGCCGGACAGGCCGATCCGCAGGGCAAGCCGCTGGGCATGCTGGCCGGAGCGGCCATCATCTTCTTCGCCTACATCGGCTTCGACTCGGTCTCCACGCATACCGAGGAGGCCAAGAACCCGCAGCGTGACGTGCCGCTGGGAATCGTCGTCTCCCTCTGCGTCTGCACGGTTCTCTACATCCTCGTCGTGGCCGTCCTCACCGGCATGGTGAAGTACGACCAGCTCGACGTGGCCGCCCCGGTGAGCACCGCCTTCAAACAGAACGGGATCGGGTGGGCGGAAGTGCTGATCGCCGTGGCGGGCGTGGCCGGAATCACCTCGGTGATGCTGGTGATGATGCTTTCCGGTCCGCGCGTCTTTCTGGCCATGGCCCGCGACGGCCTGGTCTCGAAGAAGTTCTTCGCCGACGTCCACCCGAAGTTCCACACTCCGTGGAAGTCGACCATCCTCATCGGCGCCGGCGTCGTGGCCCTGGCCGGCTTCGCGCCCCTCGAGCTGCTGCTGGACATGACCAACATCGGCACGCTCTTCGCCTTCACCATCGTCTGCCTGGCCGTGCTGATCATGCGGAAGAAGTACCCCAACGTGGAGCGCCCGTTCCGCTGTCCGGGCGTGCCGGTCATACCCGTTCTCGGCATCCTGGCCTGCCTGATGTTGATGTTCTCGCTCCCCTCGGAGAACTGGATCCGCCTCTTCGTCTGGCTGATCATCGGCCTGGTGATCTACTTCGTCTACGGCCGCAAGCACAGCGTGATGGCGCAGTACACTCTGGACGAGATGAAGAAGCACGGCGCCGGCGGCGCCTACGTCAGCGGAGTGGAGAAATGATCGCGTGCGGCCGGCGGAAACGCCGGCCGCACATTTTCTCGATCGCCCCCGCTCGCCGCTCGCCCTTCTCCCGCTCGCCCGTCTCCTCGCCGCCATGCACAAGCCAACCCCTGAAGAATTGCAGGCCGCGGCGGGCAAGACGCTCCCTGACGTCCTCCGCCGCGGTCTCGACGTCGTCTTCTCCGGCATCAATCCCGGCCTCTACACCGCCGCCATCGGCTGTCACTTCGCGCGCCCCGGCAATCGCTTCTGGCCCGTAATCCACCGCGCCGGCTTCACACCTCGCCTCTTCTCCCCCGATGAGCAGCACGGCCTTCTCGACCTCGGCATCGGCATGACCAACGTCGTCGCGCGCGCCACGAACGCCGCCGACGAGCTGACCCCTGCCGAGCTGGCCGAAGGCGCGCGCATGCTCGAAACGAAGATGAAGCGCTACCGCCCCCGCGTCCTGGCCATCCTGGGCATCGGCGCCTACCGCACCGGCTTCGCCCGACCGAGAGCCCGTATGGGCCTGCAGCACGAGACCATCGCCTCGACCCGCATCTGGGTCCTCCCCAACCCCTCCGGCCTCAACGCCAACTACAAGCCTGCCGAGCTGGTGGAGCTGTTCCGCGAGCTGAAGGCCTGGCTCGACGATTCGAGCGCCGGCGACTGAGACGGCCCGGCGGCATGGCCCCATGCCGAACGAATCAGAAAACTGCCTGGAATCGCTCCGCCGGAGAGGGAAGAGGCGAGGTCGCGGCACTCTCATATTCGAGGTGGCAGGAGCGGTCCCGGATATCAATCGTGTGAGTTCTCAGATCGCTTCGTCTTCCCTCGGGACGACGCCTCGCGGAACAGTGCGAGTGAAAGGAGAGAAGAGATGACAAAACGAGCATTGCTGGTCGGGTTGAACGATTACGGAAAGGTCGCACCGAAACTCAGTGCGCCGGTTGACGAGGTTCGACGATGGAGCAACCTGCTCACCGGTGTCTACCAGTTCGATCCGCGGCACATCATCACGAGAACGGACCAGCCGACACGGGGCTCGGTCATCAGCGACCTTCGGATACTCCTGGGGAAGGCGCAACTCGACGATCAGATCGTGTTCGGATTCTTCGGCCACGGAAGCATGGTCAAGGGTCACAACGAAGACGGGACGCCGAACGGCATCGATGAGGAGGGCCTCGTTCTCTACAACGACACGAACAGCCTGCAGGATGCCGCGTTCTCCAGCAGCGACATGATCTCCCTGCTCAAGGAACGACAGCTCCCCGCGGGAGTTCCGTTCACCGTCGTTCTGGACTGTTGTTTCGCCGGCCGGTTCGGGATGATGCCGCCTCCGCAGAAGTCGCGGATACGGCAGCAACTGGCGGTACCGAACCCCAGCCTCGTCGCGCCGGCGGCACCGTCCCGGAAAGGCACCTCACGCAAGGCACTTGCGGCGACGCCGGATGACACCGCGGATAGGTTGCACCGGTTCGCCTGGATCAAGAAGCCGACCGCGGCGGAGTCGGCGCTGGCGTTGCCGATCATCGTCGCGGCTTCTCGCGAAGCGGAAACGGCATTCGAGGTCAATGACAAGCGTCTTCTCTTCAGCAGCCGCGCACTGGCGGAGCTGGCCGCCAACGGCGGAGAGAGTTACGGCCGCCTCATCGAAAGGATCAATCCTCTCGAAAACGGCATCCCCCAGCACGCGTCACTCACCGGAGATCTCACTCGCAGCCCGCGCCCCTTCCTTCACTGAAACGAAAGAGAGAGAGGAATCGAACATGCCCACTCTGAAGATTCGCGTCACAGGCATCTGCTGCTTCGTCGACCGGAACAACGGCGTCGAAGCCAAGCGCCTGCTCCTGCCGCTGGACAACATGATGGAAGCCGAGAGCCACATCCCCTTCGTCGAAGTCCGCGAAGTGGACCTCGACGGCTACACCGGCGCCCTGCCCAGCGACCACTACACGCACAACAACGGGAGCGTCTATTACCGCCGTTGGGAGCTCGCGGGACATTGCGTCGAGCTCGGTACGGTGGACCCTTCGGCGCCGGCGCTCGATACGACCGATTCCTTCGATCGTCACATCGCTTCGATGAAGCAGATCTGCCCCGCCCTTCGCGCCTATCCCCGGCCGGAATGTCTCGCCCAGGATCCGCCGGCCACGCTCATCGCCGGCTGTCTCGAGATCGGGAAAGGCTCCCTCGATGCCGGGCCCCTGGAAGAGTTTTTCACCGGGTTCAGTCCGGTCTACAACTGGCCGGCCGGCCAGGCTCCGCAGTGGGTCGACCTCCGCATGCCGGTCCTGCCCGGCCCCATCGTCCTTTCGCTGAATGCGTTCCCGACGTCAGGAGCGAACGACGTCCAGATCACGCTGAAAGAAGGGACGGAGAACATCACCATCGGCAACCTTCTGCAGGAGGACCTCACGGGTCCCGGCTCTGGTCCAGGAAGGTCGGAGCATTTCAAGCTCTTCTACAACCTGTCCGATCCCGACCGCGTCCCGGCGTCGCCGCCCCTTCCGCTCCGCGTGGAGCTTCCCGTCAACGCCTGCTCGCCCACTCGCTGGTCCTGAAACAACCCGCTGGAGGACGGCCGCGCCCATGCGTGGCCGTCCCTCGTGCACGCTAAGATGCCCGCACGAGATCCAAAACGGGCATTCCACGGACCGCCATCGTTGCGGCAGCGCTGGGAGGCATCGCCCTCGTCGGCTCCGCCATCTGGCGGTGCGGTTGGCCGGTCCTCTCCCTTCGCCGTTCCGCTCAGGCACGCTCAGGGCCTGCAGCAATCTCGCGCGGCCTCGGATTGCAGGTCATCAACCATGACACCGCCGGGATGCTGTTGAGCGGCTTCGAAAGAGCCGTGATCGGTCAGCCCAGTCCCGGCCCGGCCGACGCCTTCGGCTGGAGCGACCTCGCTGCCGCTCACCTCCTCGCCGCGAACGGGCAAGCCGACCGCGCTCACCTCACTGCAGCGATCGTCGACGTCGACCGTGCCCTGGCAATCTCTCCCGACCTCCCTGCCGCGCTCTACAACCGGGCCGCGATCGTTCAGACGCTCGGCCTCAATCCAGTCGCAACCGCGGCGTGGAGAGCCTACCTGCGCGTCGATCCTGCTTCGCCGTGGTCGGTCGAATCGCGCCGGCGCCTGGCCGCGATCCCCAAGAACGACACGGCGCAATGGACCGGCTTGATGAAGGATCTTCCCGCGCAGACCGATGCTCGCATCGCGGAGCTGGCCGCCGGGCATCCCCAGGAGGCACGCGCCTACGGCGAAGGAATGGCCCTCGCCGCCTGGGGCAAGGCTCGCCTGGCCGGCGATCCGGCGGCGGACAATCTGCTCCGCTGCGTTCGCGCAATCGGTGCAGCCCTCGAATCCCGCTTCGGCGAGAGGATGCTGGCGGATACCGTTGCGGTCATCGATCGCAGCGAGGGGGCACATGACAGTGGAACGGTCACAGTCATGGCCCGGGGACAGGTCTCCTATTACGAGGGGCTGCTCACCTACCGCGGCGGCGACCTGGCGCAGGGGGAGCACATCTTCGAAGCGTCGGCGCAGCTCCTGGAGCGAGCAGGTGTTCCGACGGCGCGGATGGCGAAGTTTCGCCTTGCCTGCACCGTCTTCGACCAGGGTCGAAGCGAAGAGGCGCGGGCCCGCCTCGCCGAGCTGCTGGCCGCGGAGCGCAGCGCCCCCACGCCGTACTACGGATTGCTCGCACTGATCCTCCATGAAACGGCGCAATGCGAAGCCGCTCGCGCGTACTGGTCCAATTGCATCGCAGCGGCCCGCGAGTCGGAAGCCACCTTTCTGCGCATCGGCGAGCGCGGAGGCGCCGCTGCAATCCGTGCCACTGCTGCCGAGGCTGCCGACTTCATCGGGCAGCCGGACGTGGCGTGGAGGGAGGGGGTGGCCTGTCTGAAGGCCTCGTGCGGGGCGGGCGATTACTTCCGCGCCCGCGGCATCCTGGCCATGCTCTGCCGGGTCGAGCTGCGGCACGGCGATTGGGAAGGCGCCGCCGCGATTGCCCGCCTCGAAGAGGCGCTCCTTCGGGCGACCTCGAGCGCGCACAGCACCGCCGCCCTCGTGCGGGTCCCCGCGGACCCGCAACTGCAGGCGGACATGCTCCTGCGCTGGGCCTCCGCCGAGGATCGACTGGGCAACCGCCACACGGGAAACACCCTGCTCCAGCGGGCCTACATCAGCGCCCGCTCGCTTCCCGATCCCACTCTCCGCGCGAAACTCGTGAGCGACGTCTGTGCCGTCGCCGGCGCCGTCGCCATTCGCGACAACCCGCAGGCGGCGGTGCAGCTCACCTCCGTCGCCATCATCAATCAGCAGGCGGCGAACCGTGCCCTGCTCCTGCCGGAGCTCCTGCTGACCCGCGGCCGCGCTTACCTCTCGCTCGGACAGACCGCCGAGGCCTCCTGCGATTTCGCTGCCGGCATCGCCCGACTGGAGGCGGTGCGCACGCGCCTGGATGATCAGGCCCTGAGGCCGGGGATCTTCGAAGACGCGGCCGACCTGTTCGACGAAGCGATCTCCCTGGCCCTCCGGCAGCACGACACCGCTGCCGCGTTCAATGATCTCGAACGGGGACGCGCGCAGGCCATGCTCGAGCAGATGACGGACGGACAGCTTCGACGCTGGTCGCTGCCGGACATCACGAATGCAGTCGCACCGGGATCGCTTCTCGTCGAATACGCCCCGCTCGCAGACCGCCTGGCCATCTTCACCATCGATGGCGACGGCCTGCAGGTGTGCACCGTCCCCGTGTCGCGCACCGAGCTCCGCCAGACAGTCCACTCCTTTCAATCAGGCCTCAAAGAGAAGGATGACCTCAACCACGTGCGCCGCCTGGCTGGCAAACTCCATCACCTCCTTCTGGAGCCGATCCGGGCCCGGATCGATCGCGCGTCACAGCTCGTCGTCGTCTCCGACGGTCTCCTCCAGGAGGTACCGTTCAATGCCCTCTTCGACGATCGGACCGGCACGTTCCTCGTTGAGCGCAAGCTCGTCACCTCGGCGCCGAGCGCAGCGGTCTACGCGACACTGGCGAGCAGCCGCCGCAACGTCGATCCTGCCACGGCCGATCGCGCCGCCGGCAAGACCGTCATCTTCGCCGACCCGAAACTGCGGAGCGACCTCTACGAAGACTTTGCGGCTCTCCGCGGGGCGCTCGATGAGGCACGGCGCGTCGCCGCCCGGGATTCGCACGTGATTACCAGGACGGCAGCCGGTGCGACGGCTGCGGCCTTTCAGGAGCTCGCCCCCGGAGCCGGTACGGTCGAATTCGCCGGGCACGCGGTCATCGATCTCTCCGAGCCGTGGCGCTCCGCGCTCTTGTTGGCCTCGTCGGGTGATGACACCGGCGCGCTCACGTCCGGCGAGATCGCCCGGATGCACTTCACCTCCACCCAACTCGTCATTCTCTCCGCCTGCAGCACGCTTCGCGGCGTTCAGCGCCGCGTCGATGGCCCTCCCAGCATTGCGCGGATGTTCCTCATCGCCGGCGTGCCGGCCGTCATCGGTACGTCGTGGGACATCTCGGATACCGATGCGAGCGTGTTTACGAATGCCTTGCACCGAAGGCTCGAGACCGGGATGGCTCCTGCCGAAGCGCTGCAGGATGTCC
This sequence comes from uncultured Thermoanaerobaculia bacterium, assembly GCA_964650405.1. Taxonomy (GTDB): domain Bacteria; phylum Acidobacteriota; class Thermoanaerobaculia; order Gp7-AA8; family Gp7-AA8; genus CAZYTO01. The sequence continues at coordinate 15,627 of CAZYTO010000081.1, forward strand.
AACTCGCCGCCCTGCATGGCGGGAACGCAGCGTTCCGGCACCCCGGCTACTGGGCGCCCTACTCCTTGCTCGGGCTGTCGCGGCCGCGTTGACTGGAGGCGCGTTTACGGCCGTTGCCGCACCGCCCGGCGCCGCGACGTTGGGCAGGGACCGCGGTTCATAAGCACGGACACGGTGTGATTGCTGTTCGCGGTCACCAGGTCGGGACGGCCGTCGCGGTTCACATCGGCAACGGCGAATGCATTGACCGGATTGCCGGCGTCGATCGGTACGCCCTCGGCGAAGCCGCCGGCGCCGTCACCGCGATAGAAGTAGAGGCGCGGCGACTGAAAGTCGCTGACGACGAGGTCCATGTGTCCGTCGCCGTCGAGATCTCCTGTGTGCACGGCGATCGGGAAAGCGACCTTCCGCGGCTGCGCCAGTCGCTTGCGTTCCTGAAACGAGCCGTCCGCCCTGGCCAGAGTGATGAAGATCGGCTCCTGCGGATCCGGGGCGCCGACGGAATTGGTGTCGTCCGTATCGACGATGTCGGCGATTCCGTCGCCGTTCACGTCGGCGAAGGTGCTGCTGAGATCGAAGCCCGGCCCGGCGGCGAGGGTCGTCACCGACAGTGAGCTGCCGGCCAAATGGAGGATGGCCAGCAGGCCGGACCGATTCCCAGCCAGGATCTCCAGCGCTCCGTTGATCCTGCGCATCGAAGGCGTGGCGCCGTTGGAGAGCTGCGTATCGATCGTCGTCTTCGGAGCGAACGTTCCGTCCCCCAGGCCGCGGAAGAGGTGTACCCGCACCAGGTTGCCGGAGCCGAACGACAGACTGACGACGTCGGGCGTCCCGTCATGATCGTAGTCGGCGATCAGCGACGGCCCGCCGTGGGTTGCCGTTCCGTACGGGGTCCCGCCGTCGAACATCAGCGCTCCCCGGCCGCGGTAGACCGTGATGCCGTTCGACCAGTAGTTCGACACGACGAGGTCCGGGATCCCGTCGTGATCGAGGTCGCCAACGTCCTCCAGCTTCTCCCCGAAACCGCTCGCGATCCGCGTCTCCGGCGCGAAGGTCCCGTCGCCGCGATTGGCCAGCAGCGAGAATGCGCTCAGCTCGTCGACCTGGTTGCCCGAAGTGAGAATCTCCGGCGCGCCGTCCCCGTCGAGGTCCCGGGCCAGGATGGCTTCGTCGGCCGCGGCCGGGTATTGCACCGGGGCCTGGAAGCCGGCCCAGCCGATGCACTGTGCCGCCGCGGATTCCGCCATCGCCGAGAGGAGGATCGGAAGGAATAGCGCGCCGGGATGTCTCAGCATGCCGCGCCAGATGATCGCGCTTCAGATGGATTCTGGCCGTCACGTTTCGACGACAGTCGCAGCGCCCTCTAGCTGACGCGCGATGATTTACGACTCGGACCCGCGGACCTTCTCTTCCAGTTTCGTCCACCGCGCGTACAGGCGATCGACCTCCGCCTGCACGCTGCCGAGCTCCGCGAAGCGCTGCTGCAGCGCGACGGCATCCGCGGCAATGGCCGGATCCTCGGCCGCGCGTTTCGCCGTCTCCAGTCGCCCTTCCGCGGCGAGGATCGCCTCCTCCATCGAGTCCCACTCGCGCTGCTCGAGATAGGAGAGTTTCTTTGCGCGTGCGGGCGAGCGGGTCTCGGCGAGCGGTGGGCGGGAGACACCCTCCGGCCGGTCGCTTCGGTTCGCCTCCCACTGCGCGTAGCCGGCGAAGTACTCCGCCCCTCCCTTCCCATCGAGTGCCAGGATCTGCGTGGAGATGCGGTCGAGCAGGTAGCGGTCGTGCGTGACGAGCACCAGCGCGCCGGCGAACTCCAGGAGCGACTCTTCCAGCACGTCCAGCGTCGGAATGTCCAGGTCGTTCGTCGGCTCGTCGAGGACGAGCAGGTCGGCCGGCTGGAGCATCAGACGGGCCATGACGATGCGCGCCTTCTCTCCGCCGGAGAGCTTCGAGACCGACGTTTCGAGTTGCTCCGGGCGGAAGAGGAACCGCCTGGCCCACGACGCCACGTGGACGCTCCGGTCCTGATAGATGACCGCGTCCCCTTCGGGCGCGAGCGCACGTTTCAACGTCAGCGCCGGATCGAGACTCTGCCGGTTCTGCTCGAAGTAGACGACGCGCAACCGGTCGGCGCGCTCGATCGCTCCTGCGTCCGGCGCCAGCTCGCCGATGATCATCCGCAGCAGCGTCGTCTTCCCGGAGCCGTTCGGGCCGAGCACGCCGAGGCGCGCGCCGGGAGTGAGCAGGACGTCGAGATCGTCGACGATGCGCCGCTCGCCGAGCGTCTTGCGCAGCCCGCGCCCCAGCCACAGCCGTTTCGTCTTCCGCTCCGACGACGTGAAGTCGATCCTGGCCGTGAACCGCCGCCCGCGGTCGCGGCTCTCGTCCAGCTCGTCGATCAGCTTTTCGGCATTCTGAATGCGGGCCTTGGCCTTCGTCGTCCGCGCCTTCGGCCCGCGCCGCAGCCACTCCATCTCGCGGCGCACCAGGTTGGCCAGCGTCTCCTGGTAGGCCGCCTCGCCGCGCAGCAGCTCGTCGCGCTTCTCCAGGAGCTCGCTGTACCGCCCGTCGGCCTGCAGCAGGCCGCCAGCGTAAATGCGGTTCAACTCGAGCATCCGCCGGGTGATGTTCTCGAGAAAGTAGCGGTCGTGACTGACGACGACGAACGCTTCCGGCTCGTTGCGCATCAGCTCCTCGAGCCAGAGGATGGCCTCCACGTCGAGGTGGTTCGTCGGCTCGTCGAGCAGCAGCACGTCCGGCTCCCGCACCAGCTCCCGGGCGATGGCCAGGCGCTTCCGCCACCCGCCCGACAGCGCTTCCGTTGCCAGCGACCGGTCGGTGAAGCCAGCCTTCCCCAGCGCCACCGCCACGCGAGCGGAGCGCTCGTAGTCGTCGAGCGTCACCTCGTCGTGCAAGGCGTCGAGCAGCACGTCCTCCACCGACTTGCCCGGCGCGAAGACCGGATCCTGCGGCACGTAGCCGACCCGCACACCCTTGCGCACCGCGCGCGTGCCGGAGTCGGCGTCTTCCACGCCCGCCAGGATCTTCAGCAGGGTCGACTTCCCGGAGCCGTTCGGGCCGATCAAGCCGATGTGATCCCCCTCAGCCACGGTGAAGCTGAGGTTCTCGAACAGCGGCCGCGACGTGTACGACTTCGTCAGCGACTCGACCGAAAGCAGCACGGGGCCGGGCATCAGTAACCCATCCTGAGCGAGGGAGGGGGGCTGGGTGGGAGCGAAGGATCAAAGCATGGCACGCCCGCCAGACGAGCCTCGGCCCGCAAAGCGCAACGTGAACATGCGCGGGTCGCCCCTTCACGCGCACTCCTACGGTGACTCCGGCCGGCGAACATGGAGCGCGGAGCATCTCGAATTCACGCGCTCCGTGCAAGGCACTCCCTGCTCGCGATACTCCGCGCCGATTCCTGCAGGAAGCCCCTCACCCGCCGCGCCGCTGACCGCCTGCCGAGCGCTCGATTCCTGCGATGCCCGCGACGCGGCGACCCTCTCCCGCCGGGAGAGGGTGTTTCGGACGGTGCCGCGATCTGTGCGGCCGCTTCCGCAGTGGAGGACGGACAATCCTGTCCGTCCAACGTTGGGTTTCACCGCCAAGCCGGGCCTTCGCCAAACTAGACCAGTATCTGGGCTGCCGGCGCTGCCAGACGGATGCAATCAGCCCCGATCATCACTGCAAACAACTGAAAATGAGTGTGTTCCAGCCGCGTCAGGGGATAGCGCCGCAAGTCACGCACGGAGCCAGTGTTTCCGAAAGTGCCGTTTGGTACATCGGCTTGGCGCAATGAACCACGGCCCGGCGCAACGTTCCACCGACCTGGCGCCATGAACCCCGGTACGCGGCAACGTTACCCGGACCCTGCCACATGACCCCCGTGCCCGTGCAACGTTCCCCGGAACCCGGTACATGGAA
>CAZYTO010000082.1:0-19319 GCA_964650405.1 uncultured Thermoanaerobaculia bacterium
GGGGGGGGGGGGGGCCCTCCTTTTCGGATGGCGCCCCCGTTCAAATAGGCCGGGCGGAGGTCCGCGGCCTTTCGGGCCGCTGAGCCGGCGGGGGCGGGGCCGGCGCCGTCGGGCAGCGCCGCGATGCGTCGGCGGGTCTGCGCCTCGAGCTCGTCGCGGGTTCCCCACCGCGCGCTGCCGGCCGGGATGGTGGCGGCCTTGAGCCAGGCGCCGTTCGCGTAGGCGAAGAAATCGTCGCCGGGATTGATGCTCGCGTCCACCGTGCTCGCGAGCGACGACGGCTTCCGGCCGGCCGCCGTTTGCGAATCGGCAGCGGACGCGGGCCAGGATGAGAAGGCCGCAGACAGGAGGATCGGCAGTGCGACGGCGAGACGGCGTCGATCGCGCCGGCTGCGAGAAAGGTTGTTCTGGGATGCGTCGACGTGCATTGGCGTGGCCTCCGCTCGAGGGTTGATAATCCGAGTCGGGGCAACGACCCGGCTCTCAGTTGATGACGGCGAAGATAGGGCGCGGCCCGATGTCGTGTCGCGGCGCAGGCCGACAACTTTCATTCACTTTCGGACATGGCCCGCACGCGCCCGCGCGGGCGGTCTGTGGCGGGCCTCGAGAGGCGTGATGACTCGCGAATCGCGGCTGGGGCACCAGTCGGAAGGCCGCCGGAGAACACGGATCGGTAACAACTGTGAATCAGTTTCGGACATCGGCTCGTACATGGGAGCGGCGGTCCTCGATCCGGGCTATTGTGATGTCCGGGCTTTCTGCACATGATCACGCGCGCCCAGCTCATCGACGTCCTCTTCGTCATCGCGCCGCATTCGCTGCTGCTCGACATCGCCGGACCGGCGGAGGCCTTTCGTCTGGCCAACCAGCACCGCGAGCTTCGCGGACTGCCGCCGCGTTTTCGTCTGGCCTTCGCGGGGCCGGTTGCAACGCCGGAGACGTCGGTCGGACTGGCGCTGGGCGGCCTCGTTCCCTTGCCGGAGCAGCTCGCGACGCCGACCTGGGTGGTTGTGGTCGGACAACCGACGGCCCATGTGAAGCAGGTCACTCCGGAGATCACGATCACCGCCCGATGGTTGAGCGACCGGCTGCATGACGCGCTCCTCGACCCGGACTCGCCGCACCGCCTGGTGACGATCTGCTCGGGGACGCTCGTCGCCGCGCGGGCGGGGCTGCTGGTCCGGCGCCGCTGCACCACGCACCACGAGCTGTTGCACATGCTGAAAGCCCTGGCGCCGCAGGCGCAGGTCATCGACAACCGCGTGTTCGTGGTGGACGGACCGGTGGCGTCGAGCGCGGGCATCACGGCGGGGATCGACGTGGCCCTGCACCTCATCGCCGAGGAGTGCGGGGAGGCCCTGGCGGCCAGCGTGGCCGAGGACATGGTGGTGTACCTGCGGCGCTCTCCGCGGGACACGGAGCTGTCGCCGTTCCACATGCACCGCCGCCACCTCCACCCGACCGTGCACCGGGTGCAGGACGCGATCGTCTCCGAGCCGCAGCGCGACTGGGACATGGCCTCGCTGGCCCACGTCGGCCGCGCCGCCCAGCGTCATCTGTTGCGCCTGTTCATCGACCACGCCGGCATCTCGCCATTGCACTACCTCCGCTTGATCCGCCTCGAGCGCGCCCGCCAGTCGCTGGAATACGGCGCAACCGGGACGCGGGCGGCCGAAGTCGCGGGCTTCGGCTCCGACCGGCAACTGCGCCGCGCCTGGAGCCGCCAATGGGGCGGGACCCCCCGTGATGCGACCCGCGCGGCGGGGCCGGAGGTGGCCGTGCGGCGGGGTGTGGGATCGCGGGCCAGCCGGTCCTCATCGCTACGGGCGCATTCCGGGGAACCGTAGCCATACCGGGGTTGCCACTACTGATTCGAAGCTGGAACGGCCGGCCGAGGTCTCCACACTTCCTTCTGGCAGGGAGATTACTCTCGGGTGAGTCCCTCTCATAGATGAGGAGCGGCGATGAAGATCGTTCTGGCGCACGGCGTTCTCGGTTTCGGCGAAGTCATCCCCGGGGATTGGCAAATCGTGAAGTACTTCAACGGCGTGAAGGAACACCTGGAGCAGCGCTTCCCCAACACCGAAGTCTTCGAGCCCAGCGTCGATCCCAAGGGATCGATCGAGACACGTGGGCCGAAACTTGCCGAAGCGATCGGTAACCTCGGTGCGCCCGTGCACGTGATAGCCCACAGTATGGGCGGCCTCGATGCTCGGTGGGCAATCGCGAAGCGCCCAGAACAGACGAAGAACGTGCTCTCGCTCGTCACCATCGGGACACCCCATCGCGGCTCGGAGGTCGCCGATGCGATCGTGGACCGCCGCCCGCCGCTCTTCTCCGCATTACCGGGTTTCGTGGTCCGGCAGCTCGAGGCGAACGGACCAGCGCTTGACGTCTCACCACGGCCCGCGGCGCGGTATTCGACGACACCACGGCTGACCGGCCGGGCATCACCTACCTCGAGATCGCCGGCGACGCCTCGCATGCCGGCCAGGAATCGCTGCTGTTTCAGGTCGCGGCGATGCTGGGCCACATCACAGGGCAGCCCAATGACGGGGTCGTGACGCGTGCATCGGCAGCGCGAATGGGGCGACGGCTCTTTGCAGTCTGGCCGCTCGATCACGGTGGCGAGATCGGCTGGACGCTCGACGTGCTCGTCCCCGCGTTCCTTCGACCGCGCAAGCATCTGCCGCTGTACGACGCCGTCGTCGAAGAGCTCCACCGCCGTCATGGCGACGGCTAGTCTCTTCCTGTTTGTTGGACGCACGACGCCGAGTGAGGCGGTTGCAGAGCGGCGTGATCATGCGAGCAGACGGCACAGTATTCGGCTGGCGATCCACCCGAGCAGAGTGCCGCCTGCCATGTCCAGGAGAAGCAGACCGGGCCAATCTGTTGCGCAAACCCATCGCCAGTGCGCGAGCATGTACGCTCGTTCGGCGCAAATCTGGTCGATTGCCATGAAAAGCCCGGCCGATGCGCCGGTCCCGGCGAGGGCACCATCGAGCACTGACGATGCGCGTTGTGTAGGCATCGCTCGTGCGACGTGCGGTTCATCCACCTGGTTCCGGGCGAGAGAGTTCACACCGCCGGCTCGAAGCGGATGCTGCGCGCCTAATCAAGCATTCCGTCGCTGTTCTATGGAGCGGGAGGCAGCGGCGCTCCCGCGACGCGTGGCTGAAGAGAAAAGCGGCGCGGTGAGCTGACCGAGGATCGCGGTTACCATCTCCTCCGGGCGCGCCACGTTCCGGCGTTATGCACGAGGAGGGAACCGTGAAGCCAGCCGTCCTGCCCCTCGGCGACAGCATTCTCGACGCCTGGTCGACGAACGCCCGTGTGACGGCGTTTCTGGTCGGGCGGCTTCCGGCGGGATTGTGGGAGGCCGCGGTTCCCGGAATGCCGCGGCGCACGATCCGGATGGTTGCGGCGCACCTTCACAATTCGCGCCGGTCGTGGATCCGGACGCTCGGGCGGCCGCACGGAGTCGAAGTGCCGGTAGCGGTGGACCGGTTCCGGGTCAGCCGCCCGGAGTTGAGCCGCGCGCTGAAGGAGAGCGCTCGCGGGATCGCCGCTCTGCTGACCCTGGGACTGGAGCACGACGGTGCGATTCCGCCGACGCCGGTGTACGTCTGGCGGAATCTCCCGCTCGATGTGGGACACGTGCTGGCGTACTTCGTCGCGCATGAGGGCCATCACCGCGGGCAGCTCGTGCTGCTGGCGCGGCAGCTCGGCTACCGCCTGCCGGCGGAAGTCACGAACGGCCTCTGGATGTGGAGCAAGGGGACGGCAAGACGGAGGCGATAGGGATGCCGTCCGCCGAGATCCTCGCCCCAAGATCCTGCGGGCGCCGCATCAGGCACTGACGAACGCGCTCAGCCCGTCGCGCGTCGAGCCGGACGTTGGCGGCGGCGTCAACCACGGCAGTGCCGCGACCTGCGACGTGATGGGACCGTGGGTCACAACCCGGATCCGGCGCGTCTGCGACTCGGTCCGCAGCCGATCGAGGACGGTGGCGGAGATGCTGCCGATAAACGGGGTGAAGAGGAAGAACACGTTGCCATCGGCGTAGTTCGCGGCACGGGCGTCGACGTTCTGAAACTCCACGCCAGGTAGACTGAGCTCGGCGGCGGTCACGGTGGCGTAGTCGCATAAGCCGGGCTCGATCTCGATGCCGCGAGCCGGGGCTCCGGTCAGGAGGTTTGCCAGAATGGCCACGTGACCGAGGCCGGAGCCGACATCGAAGAAGACGTCATGCCTCCTCACCAGGGCGCGGTCGGCCAGTTCGAGCACGAATCGCCCCGGCGTCTGCTGGTAAGAGACCATTTCCGAATGGCACGGCTTCGTCTCGGGAGGAAGCGGCCGCCAGAGGAGCAGGCCATTGAGAAAGTGGTCCAGCAGATCGTAGCCGCCGGCCGCGCCTTTCCGTGAGTCGCTCAGGACATAGCGATCGATCACGCGTCGCAACGCGGCTCCCCGGACGTGACCGCTGCGTATGTCCACCCGGATCCGCCGGAACAATGCCGCATCGACGTCTTCCAGGCGCTGCGCGAAGCGCCTGGCGCGGGTCTCGAGCCGAGCCAGCTCTCCGGCCGGCGCCGCGCTCTCAGGCAGGCCGGCGATCCGATCGAGAATGTGAAGCTCGAGACGGTCGAGGGCACAGGCGCGGGCGCTGAAGCTCTGCTCGTCGAACAGCGCCGCGTCGTTCTCGATCGCTTCGAGCCGTGACTGGATCTCGACCGCAACGCCCTCGGACGCGTTCAGCAGGTCCGTGTCTGCGCTCCGAGTCTCGTCCGGCATCCGTGACGTCGTAGTTTACTGCGCGGTGTAAAGCGCGGCTCGCCGGTTTCCGGAGCGAGCACGTCAGCCCGTTTCGGGTCGTGCGTGCCCGCTGCGCCAACGCCGGACGTACGGTCCGGCGCGAGCTCACTGCGGCTCGTCATCGTCGGCGAATTCCTGCCCGGGCAACCGGCGATCACGGTCGAAGGGAAGTTTCTCCTTCGGCGGAATGCTTTCGCCGAATTCCTTCACCCAATCCTTGCGGGTGGCATCGTCGGCGTAGTAGCGGAGATAGACCTGGTTGTCTTCCTCGCTGCACCCGCCGATGGGGCTGATGTTCCAAAAACCGCCCGATCCCGGCTCGCTGAGCACGGTTTCTTCGCGAAGGGCGTCGGTGACGAGATAGCGATAGAGCTCGCGGTCGCTGAGGTGATCGGTCGAATCCAGATACAGGCCAAGGGCGGCCATGGCGTGGATGATCTCCCACAGCTTTTTGTGCAGCGCCGCGTCATCGAGCTGGCCGTCGTCCGGAATGGCCATGCCCTTGCTGCGCAGGACGTCGAGGGGACGTTCCCCGTCTTCTTCGCCATCGAAAAAACGGTCGAGCCGTTCGAGCTCGGCGATTGGATCATGAATCGGATCATGAGCAGTCATCGTTCAACCTCCGGCACCGAGGCTCCCTCGGGATGGCGAAGGAGTCAAGCTTTCTACTCCGTGTAGAAAACCTGGACCACAGATCGGCGTGGCGAGAGAGCACGCCCCTCACCCCGGCTCTTCCGCGCTGAATGCTTCGGAGCTGATTTACTCCATGTTGAACTGCGCGCTCCAGAGCCGACCCTCTCCCGTGCGCAGAGGGTCGGGCCGGCTCTGCTTTACGTGGTTCCTCCTTGCCTCGTGTCCCTCCCACCCATCTTCAGAGCAGAGTGGCCGCTTCGCCCTCTCGGTATGCAGGCTCGGCCTCGTCGGCCTTTGGTTCAGGCGGTAAACTACTCGCAGCTTGGATCGGCTCCCGTCCCCTGAAGAACGGCAGTGGCTCACGGACGCGTTGAGGGATCTCCTCGCGCGGCAGGGCGGAGGCCTGCTCGACGCGGCGCCGCTCGTGGAGCCGACGAACGAATGGTTCCCGGAGAAATGGGCGTCGACGGTGGTCCACGGCCATCGCCTCGCCCAGCGGCTGATGCACTACGCGGGACTGGGCGAGCTGCGCGTGTTCCTCAGCGCGTACGAGCCGTCGTCGAAAGTCGGCGAGGAGACTCCGTGGGACGCGGGGACCGCCGGCTGGTTCGCGGGCATCCGAGAGCGCCGCGCGTACTTCGGTCTCCACGTCCGGGAATTCAACGACCCCGAGGCGGCGGCGGGCGTGCTGGCCCATGAGGTCGCGCATGCGTGGCGCAGGCATCACGGCCTCGTCGTGGACGACCGTGACGACGAGGAGCCGCTCACCGACCTGACCACGGTGGTCCTCGGCTTCGGCATTCTCTCGACGAACAACACGGATCGCTACCGGTCCTCCGGCAACTGGAGCGAGACGAGGTGGTCGATGTCCTCGGCCGGCTACCTGTCGCCGCAGGCCATGAGCTGGCTGCTGGCGGTGTGGTGTGCGGCGCGGGGCGAGGCCGGTGAGCGGCGGGCCATCGAGCGCCACCTCGAGCCGAATCAGCGCTCGTACTTTCGCGCCGGCCTCGAGGAGCTCGATCGCTCCGCGTCCAGTGCGCGCGAGCTGCTGGGTGCGGCCGGACAAAGGTCGCCGCAGGTTCTCGAGATCGATCCGGAGAGCTTCGTGCCGCGGGAGCCGGCGCTGGACGAGCTCGACGAACCCGAGCAACCGGCCGTCGATCCGCAGAGAAACCGCGGGACGGTGGTCTATCAGAGGCCGCGCGGCGACATGTGGCTCACGGGCCTCATGGCCGCGTTTGGTGCTTTCCTCATCACGTTTCTTGCCGTGATGAGCATCGACGACCGCGCTCCGGAGCGCGGGGCTGCGATGGCCGCGCTCGGGGCCGCTGTGGGCGCATTGCTGGCCGCCCGGCGGGCTCGCCGGCCGGCGTGCAGCGCGTGCAAGGCACACCTCGACGGCAGCCCGGCGATCTGCCCCGGCTGCGGAGGAACGGTAGGGGCTCGGGTGAGCGGGCGGGAGTTGCGCCGCCTTCGGGAAGAGGAGCTGGAGCGGCGCGCGGCGCTCGATACCGGCTACGAGGACTGCGACGCCTGCGAGCCCGAAGTTCCCTGCGCCCGGCATGCGGCGACCTTCGCCATCGGCGATCGGTCCGGCGACGACGGCGAGGAGCACTCGGGGAAGCCGTTGCCGGGAGCGATGACGTTTCCGCGGGCTCGGCGGAAGCCGGTGAGCGGCCGGTTTCTTCGCAAGGCCGGCGCGGTCGCGGCGATCGCGGGCGGGGCTCTGGTCGCACTCGCCCTCTGGCGGCAGAATCACGTTGCGGTCTACTTCGACAATCCGCTGGCATCGCCGGTGACGGTGAGTGTCGACGGCGAAAGATTCGCGATCATCGGACGTCCGCCGGTGGAACGGACTCTGAAGCCTGGGAAGCACCATGTCGTCGTGACGGGACCGAACGGCGAGATCGAGCGCACGGACGTCGACGTCGAACGGCAGCCACTTCCCGAAGCGGTCATAGGGCCCGGCTTCTACGTCTACAGCATCGCCGCCCGCGGCATCTACCAGCGGTCGTGGCTGGTCTACTCCTCGTACAAGATCGAGCACGGGAGCACGTCGAAGGTGATCGCGATGCGGCGGTGGATTCGGGAGGACGGCGTCGACTTCCTCTTCACCAAACCGCCGGACCAGATCACCCGTACCGGCAGCGGATCGATCACCCGCGGTGCATTCGAGGTGACCGGACTGAGCCCGCGGGAGGCCGCCTGGACGCTCGATCAGCAGGGACAGACCGATGACGCCGCCGGCGTGCTCCACCAGGCGATCGCGCTCGATCCGTGCGACGAGGGCACGCGGCAGGATCTCGTCGATATCCTCACGGCGCGAAAGAGGGAGGACGACGTGCGGCGCGAAGCCACGGCGTGGGTGACCGCGTGCGGCACCTCGGTGGAGGCGCATCGCACCTATCAGAACCTGCTCCGGGAAGCAGGGGAGAAGGAGACGTTGCTGACGATCTATCGCGAACGCCTTCGCAAGGATCCCAGCGCGATCAATCACTATCTCTATGGCCGCCTGCTGAACGGCCAACCCGCCATCGCGGAGTACACCGAGGCTCTGCGACTGGACCCCGGCGTTCCGTGGGCCCGTGCCGCCCTCGGCCTGGAGCTCCTGGAGGCGGAACAGGATGCGGCAGCGTACGGCTTGCTCGACGAGGCGCTACGGGCGCCGCAGGTCGGTCCGAACGCCGCGGTGTATTTCGCCATGGCCGCGATCGCGACGGGGAAGCAGGACGAGGCACTGGCGCGATTGCCGGAGGCGAAGGGGGCCGACAGCGATTCCATCTGGGCGGCGAAGTGGCTGCTCACGCGCTCGAAGGGCGATTGGAGCGCGGCACGCATCCTGCTCGCGTATCGCGAGGTCGAGCAGCAGACGGCGGAGACGAAGATCCTCCGGGCCAGGCTGGAACGGGACGCGGGCGGGGCAGCCGATGGCCTGGCCGAAGACCTTGACGGCAACCTGGAGACGAGAGCCGCAGCCGTGCAACTGCGATTCGAAACGGCGTGGGAAACTGGTCACCTGCGCGAGGCGGCGACGATGGACCTGACCCGGTTGCACGCAGACAACAAAGTAGACGTCACCGACATCTACGCCGTCGAGGCGGCGATGCTGGCCCATCTGCCGGAGGAGCCTGCGCAAGCAGCGAGTCTCCGGGCAAAGCTTTCAAAGACGCCCACACTTCTGGCCATCCTCGACGCTGCGGAGGGCCGCATTTCGAAGGAAACGGTCATGTCCCGCATCGCGGACAACGGCACGCTGATACCGCACGCCTGGTTCGCCCTGGCCGTTCACGCTTCGCTCTCGGGCGGAGATGCCGCGGCGCTCTTCCGCAAGTCGGCGGAGCGCGCGCTCGACCGGGAGTTTCCGTACCGGCTGGCGATGCATATGGCGACGGCGCAGGCTGCATCGGCCAGGCCATGACGCCGGTCGAGCCGGCAGTCCGCATTGCTCAGCCGCCGGCGAACGAGCAGCGGGGGCGAGCGGAGATTTTCCTGCCTGGTGTCCTGTGGGTTTCACCGGGCGCTTACGCAGCTGGATTGGGCGGTGGCGCCGGTGGACGTACGCGGTCCAGAACGAACGACACCTCTGCCCAGAAAAAATAGAGTTGATCGACAAGGGGGAGGATTCTCAGCGCGGGGAATGCTCCGATCCCGCCATCGAACGGTGAAAGATCGCGGAGAGCGTTCTTCGCGCTCTGCCGGTTCGTGAAGGACGCGATCTGCACACTGACGTCTCCGGTGTCGAATGCCTTGCGCAACTGAGGCGACCGGCCGTAGCGTGCGAAATAGTCGTCGATTCCCTGGTTCGCAAGCTGGTAGGTGATCCTCAGGCGGCTGTCGCTCAGGCGTGGCTCGTCAGCGAGCCGCTCAGCGAGGTAAATGGCCTCCGGGATCCGTCCTGAATCCAGATCCTGGGTGATGAGAGGTGTACGCGTTTCTGCCAGGAGGAGCGCTTGGGCCTCCCGCACGAGCGGTAACCGTTCCTGCGACAACCAGTCGGCCAGCTGCCTGACGGGGACGTCTCCGAGTTGAACGGAGCGTGCGGCTACGTACCGGATTTCCGGCCGGGGATGAAAGAGCAACCTCGCGGCTGCGCGGGGACTCTCGACACGCAACTGCTCCAGCTGATCGAGCGTGTCGACCGGATCGGAGAGCCGGCGAACGTACGCCGGCTGCAGGAAGCGGAAGTACGAGAGTGCAAGAAGCAGCGCCGCCGGAATCAGGGCGATCAGAGACATGGACAAGAACTTCCAACTCGTGTCAGACAACCTGAGAAAGCCTGGCACAAAAAACCGCACAACGAGCAGGCCGGCGAACAGGATGGCCATGATGGCCCCGATCCGCAGGTGCAGATTCCGCCATTCCCGCTCCATCGCCAGCCCTGCGTGTCGCAGTTTCTGAAACTCCGCATTTCGGTGCTCTTCACGCGCATTGCGGATGGCGCTTTCGAGCCGGAGCCGCTCTTCGTGCCATCGATCCGCGAGATCACCCGGCGGCGCTGCGCGTTCCGGAGCCGAGCGCTCGAGCAAGTCGCGAATCTGCTGCTGAAGGACATCGACTTCGCTGTCGCGCTGCGACTGCATCCTGACGAGCTCCGCGCGCAACACATCGAGCTCATTCCGCAGCGGGTGGCCGGGCGGCGCTCCCGCCGGCACAGCTTCAGGCGGCGGAGCGGGCGGCTTCAATGCGGCGCGGAAATCCTCCGCGAACGTTCGCGGATCATAGAAGACCTGACGTACGGTGCCGGCGATGGCGTCGGACACCTCTCGCGTGGAATAGCCGAGGACAACGGAGATGACGATGCTGTTCGCGCCAAGGATGCTGCGAACGTCCTCGGCGAGATCGACCAGCTTTCGCGCCAGTCGTGTCTCATCGTCTTTGTAGACAGCGCGGGTGGTCTCGATGACGATTCCCGGCCGATCCCGTTCCGCCTCGATTGCGTAATCGACGGTCTGCTTGTAAAGGTGCAAGTTGCGAACGAAGCGTAGCCCGTTGGCCGTGAGTTGATGCTCAATGGCCGCGAGCACGGCGCGCTCCTCCTCGGGAGGTTTCAGCGAACCGCTGCGGATGGCTTCATCGACCAAAGAACCGTCGATCACTTTCGACGGTTCCGCGAGCGCATACATCGTCGAACAATTCTGGAGGAATCGCCGGATGTTACCGCGGCTGAATTTCAGCAGGGCGTCGATGCCACCCTCTTGGAAGGGGGAAAGCCCGGAAGGAAGAAAGAGAAGAACGAGCTTCGTCGCTTCCTCGTCCGTGAGGGTTTGCAGCTCGACGACGTGCTGGCCGAAGCGCTCACGAAGGTCGCCCGGCATCTTGTCCCAGGCCAGCGGCGTACCGGCGATGAGCACCAGCCCGCCGCGATTGGGGACCTCATCGACGAGGCGGCGGAGCACGCCGACGCTCTCCGGGTCCGGGGTGTCGGTGTCGACGGCCACGTTGACCAGCTTTTCGAACTGGTCGAGATAAAGGAGAAGCGGCCGGCGGGCGACGCGGAACAGCGCGGCCAGCAACTGCAAGCCCGACTTGAACATCTCCGTCGAGTCGATGGGGGCATCGACGCCGATTGCCCGCAGCCCGCTCTCGGTCACCGGGAGTCCTGACAGCCAGCGGTAGGTGTGGGTGGCGAGCTCCGGATCGCTGCCGAAGAGGAACGGCAGCGCGCGTTGAAACTGTTCGCGGCCGCGGGGGAGGCGGCTGACCTCTTCGATCTGCAATCTCTCGACGGCGCCGCGGTCGACCAGATAGCCGGAATACAGTTTCTCTGCCGCTTCGCGGCTGCCGCGCAATCGCTCGGCTTTGTCGTCGTTGACCTCGGGCAGTTTCTTGAGCTGGTCGATGGCTGCGTGGTCGCGTGCCACGGCCAGCAGCTCGCGGAGGGGCTGCTCATCGATCTGGGCCCATACCGCCCGATAGAACGTGCCGATGTCGGCGGTCTCGAGCTTGATGCTGAAGTGAAACGGATTCTGCCGGGGTGTGTCCGTCGATTGCAGGGTCTTGGACTGGCCGATGAGATAGTTGATGGTGTGGGTCTTGCCGCTGCCGTGCTCGCCGAGAAGGGCCACGAACTGACCCTTCTGCGTGGAATTGTGGCCCTGGATGTAATCGCGTACGAACCCGAAGGCCCGATCCAGTTGCGGGCGCGGCAGGGTCACGCTTGCCAGCGTTTCCAGCTCGACGATCGTCTGCGGATCGCCCGGCAGGTTGCTGGTTCCTTGCGACGGGAATGGGTTCTCGGAAACGGAGATGATCATTCGTCACCCAGGAGCACGTTCGGCATGATTCGAGCGAGCGTTTTCTCACCCCATGGCGGACCGGCCAGGTCCGTCTCGATCTTGATGTTGTGAAGCCGGCCGAGCAGCGTTCGGGCTGTGCCGATCTTGCGGCGCTTGTCGCCGAACACGGCCGTGATCCCTTTCTCCTCGAACGGCGGCACGCCGGCGTTTCCTGTCGCTGCCCAGTATCTCGAGGCGAACAGGGCGACGTCTTCGCCGGTCAAAGCACTGAGCTCGACGAGCATGCGGAGATCGTCGGGAATGGCATTGAATGCCTCTCTGACTTTTCGCGCGTTCTCCCTCACCACGTCATTCTTTGGGGCGTCCTCCTGCGGCTGAACGACCGTGAACACGCAGGGTGCAGGCACGGCCTGAAAGATGGTTTTTGCGCTGCTGATGTACTGAGCGTCGAGAACATTCTCGAGCAGGACACCGAAGAAGGCTTTCCGGTTCATCGCTTTGACCCATCGCTGAATGAGCAGCGCGTATTTGGCCCGGAACGTTTCCCCGGCGGTGTCAATCGTCTTCAGCGTGTCTTCCGCCAGGTCGCCTTCGATGAGCTGAGCGTCAGTGGCATCCACGACGAGGGTCTCGAGCCACGAGCCGAGCAGAGTCTTCGGGTCGTGGTGCATCTCCACTCGGGGAAGAATGAATCTTGCCGGATCGATTCCGGCCAGACGAACGAACTGATCGAGCACGTATTTCGCAGCGGCGGTCCTTCCTGTGCCGGACTCGCCGGCGATCAGCACGAAGAGAGGTCGAGGCTTCCTGGCGTCGATGATGACTTTGAGCTGGGCGTCGATTCCTTCGATGACGCTCCTAAACCCGTCGATATCCACGGGAGGGGTGGTCTTCTCGCGGCTGAACGCGTCGATTTTCTCGGGGAAATAGCAACTGGCCATCGTCATCGGCTCCCGAGCATGGCCAGGTGCTGGCGAAGAGCGTTACCGGTGGCGGCGAAGGGCGCGTCCTTGAATAGGCGGACGAGGTAACTGCCGGGGTTGTAGTGGGCCGTGCAGAACTCCCTGTAGGGTGTCGCTTTCTCTTCGTACTTCGAAAAGTCCTCGTAGGTTCTAAGGATCCTGGGATTTGCGTAGGTCTCCTCGAGGGCGACCAGCAGCGGTGGGTCCGCGGAGATCGCGCTGTAGACGTCCGGCGACTGCAGTTGCAGGACGGCCAGGCGCAGCAGCACGTCGCGTTTCAGGCCGGCCAGCGTTCCGTCGACTTCGGCCATCGCTCCGAAGACGGTCAGTGTGTTGATGACGCGCTTGATCCGCCGCGGGTTGGGAGCCACGATCCCGGCAAGCAGCGTTACGTATGGGGCGAAGTCGTTCGGCGGGTTCAGGCTCTTGATGAAAGCCTCGACCTGATCGGGGAAGATGGGAAAGAGCTGCAGGGGAAGCTGCACCATCTTCTCGATGTACTCGCCGCCGATCTCGATGCTCTTCTTGGCGAATTCGAACTTGCCGTAGCGCACCTCGATGCCGCGGTCGATGATCCGCTTGTCGGCGGCGATGAGGATGAAGGCGTTGCGCAGGTCGAAGAAGAGCTTGAGGCACTCCAGCACCTCGACGATCTGATCGGGCTCGCAGCGGTCGAGGTCGTCGACGAAGAAGACCACCCGCGTGCCGTCCTTGCCGACCTCCAGCAGCTCGGCCTGCAGGATGTCACGCAGGCGGCGGACCTCGCTCTCGACCTCCCCCTTTTTCTCCTGGTACTGCTTTTCGAGCTCCTCCAACTGCTTGAGGCTGACCGCGTCGAACGTCAGCTTCTTGAGAAGGATGTCCGCACCGAGCCGGATGAGGATCTCGGTGATCCTGGCCGCGGAGGCCTTGAACTTGCCGCCGAGGCCCTTCTGCAGCTCGTCGTTCAGAGCGTGCAGGAGTGGAACGAGGAGGTTGGGCTCTTTGCGATGGAGCCAGGCATTGAACTGAATGCAGAGGAACCGGTCGGCGTACCCGTCGTTCAGGCCGCGCTCGACGAGCTTCAGGACGGTCGACTTCCCGGAGCCCCAGTCGCCGAAGATGCCGATGGTGAACGGAGTCTCCGCCTGCGGATTGGTGAGGATTCCGACGATCGGCACGACGTAGCGCTTGAACCGGAGCAGTTCATGCTTGGGATCAGGATCGTCGATGGCCACGTCGGAGACGAGTCGCACGAGCGCCATGAGAGCACGGTCCTTTCAGGGGGAGATTTGGCCGTCATTCTACCAAGATCGTGCAGGACGCGGAGGATTCGATTCCGGAAAGGACTCCGCCCCATCCGCATGGACCTCATCGGCGCGGGCGACGGGTCGCGCACCTCGGCAGCGATCGTTTTCCCGAGGCTGCGATCGCGGTCATTCGGTGCCCGTTCGTTGACACAAGCGTTTGGCAACTGCCGCCGCGGCCTCGGCTACCCTTTCGCAACGGAGGAATCTCGATGCTGACCAGACCAAAGCTTATTGTCGCCTTCGGCGTTTCGGCCGCGCTCGTCCTGCTCACTTTCAGTGTCTTTTCCGCGCGCGTTCATGCGGCGCCGCCGGCGACTCCGTCCACGCCGGAAGGCAGCCAGATTCGCATCGCCCGGATGTGGCACGGGCGCGTACCCGAAGCGAAGGCGGCCGAGTATTAAGACTACCTGAACCGCGAGGGGATCGAGCAGATCGAAAAGATTCACCACAACTTCGTCCACGAAGTCATGACCAGGACGCACGACGGCGTCACGGAGCTCATCGTCATCAGCTACTGGCACTCGCTCGACGACATCAAGGCCTACGCCGGCGCCGACATCGAGAAAGTCCACAACCTGCCGCGCGACGCCGAGTTCCTCATCGAGCCGGAGACGACGGTGCGGCATTTCACCATCCGCCGCAGCGACCGGCTTGCTGTGCGGTAGGGGAGCTTGCTTCCCTGGGATGTGTACCTTCTCTTAGGCCATCGGGTATCGGAGGTTCAACCCCAACGAAGTCAGCCGTTTCGCCCGAGTCCGCCCCTGTGGCGGCGAGCCTTTGCTGGCGCAGGTCGCCAAAGCGCGGATGCTATTATTTTGCGCTCTGAGTCTCTCTCGAAAAGGACGGTGCAATGCGCTCAGTCGTTCTCTCTCTCCTTACCTTCTGCGCCCTGTCCCTGGCGGCGCAGACGACCATCGGGACCCAGCTCTCGGATGGCGGGGCTCCCGTCTCCGTCACCAGCTCATCCACGATCAGCTACGTCGATCTCGCCCATCCCGCGCGCACGGGCGGGACCCTCAATGAAGTGAGCATTTCGTGGACGCAGTCGTGCCCGGCGGGCGCGGTGAAGATCGTCTTCCTGCGGCCGATCGACGCGAATGCCGCCACGTTCACGG
This sequence comes from uncultured Thermoanaerobaculia bacterium, assembly GCA_964650405.1. Taxonomy (GTDB): domain Bacteria; phylum Acidobacteriota; class Thermoanaerobaculia; order Gp7-AA8; family Gp7-AA8; genus CAZYTO01. Next base: position 15,051 of record CAZYTO010000082.1, read on the forward strand.
TCCTGGCCATCCGCGGGCCGTTCGGAACGGTCGCCGGGCGCTCGGTGTGGCCGCTCGTCCCGCCGGTGGTGGTGCAGAAGGGGGATGTCATCGCGGCCCTGCAACTGCAACCGTATTCGCAATGCGGCTCGGTGCAGACCCAGCACAACGCGGGGACCAGCGGATACAGCGTCATCACGCCGACGGACATCAGCACCAGTCCGACCATCGCGAACACGGCCTACCTGCAGAACGGCGTCGACTTCGGTCTCTTCGCCTACGACAGCGACCCGGTGCTGTCGCGGGTCATCCCGGCGGCGGGAGCGGTGCAGGGGGCGACGGCGTTCTTCCGGACTCAGTTGCAGCTCCTCAATCCGACGAACTGGAGCATCACCGGGAAGCTCGTCTTCCATCCGCAGGGACAGGTGGCGAACTTCGCCGACCCGGCCCTGCCCTTCACCCTCGACCCCGGCCAACTGACGACGTATCCGGACGTAGTGGCGGCCATGAACACGAGCGGTCTGGGCTCGCTGGACATCGTCACGAACGAGGGCGTTCCGCCGCTGGCGACGGCCCGCGTCTTCAGCGACGGCGGCGCCGCGGGGACGTCGGGCTTCTCCGAGGAGGGGGTCGGGCCGGAGAGCGCGCTCGATTCGTCCCGCCGCGGCATCCTGTTCATTCCGGCCGACCTGACCAACTTCCGGATGAACGTCGGCCTGCGGACGCTCTCCGCCGGCGCGACGCTCAATGTGACCGTCTACGACGCGACGGCGCACGTGGTCAGCACGAAGATCGGCCTGGCTTATCCGCCAAACTTCTTTGCCCAGCAGACGGCAGCCGATTTCGCCGGCGTCCAGACCCTGCCTGCCGGCGGCTGGATTCTCATCACCGCCAACAACCCCACCGCGGCGTTCATCTACAGCTCGGTCATCGACAATCACACTTCGGATCCGACGTATCGGCTGGCGGACGTGAAGTAAGCAAACGTTCCGCCCTTCGAACCTTACCGCCCACCCGGCTAGAATGCCCTCCTACCGTGCGTCCAGGTTCGCGGCGGAGAGAGACAACCGGCAGCACACGTCGCGAGCCCGCGGGCCGCGCGTGGGGAGGCGCTGCACTCGTCGCGTTCGCCGTCATCGCATTCGCGTCACGCGCCTTCGCCCTCGATCCCAATCGCATGCTCACCCAGGCGCAGCTTTCCGTCTGGACGAACGGGTCGGGGCTTCCGCAGACGTCGATCGACGCCATCGTCCAGACCAGCGACGGGTACCTTTGGATGGGGACGGAGGAAGGCCTGGCCCGCTTCGACGGGGTCCGGTTCGTCGTGAGCGACCGGCAGAACGCTCCCGGCCTCCGCAGCCCGTTCGTCACCTCTCTCTATGAAGGCGGGGACGGGACGCTTTGGATCGGCACGTATGGCGGGGGCGTGTCGCGTCTGCGCAACGGGCGGATCGAGGCCTTTCACCCCGAGCTCCTCGGCACGGATCGCGTCCGCGAGTTTCATACGGCGCCCGACGGCTCGATCTACGCCCCCACGGCCGGAGGCGGGCTGCTTCGGATCGAAGGAGAGAAGGTCACGCGCTATACGACGCGGGACGGGCTGCCCAGCGACCGGATCTGGTCGCTCGCGGACGACGGGAACGGCGGCTTCTGGGTCGCCACGCACGGCGGCGGCGTGGTGCACTGGCGCAGCGGGATCGCGGGCACGCGGATCACGACGCGGGACGGTCTGCCCAACGACGTGGCCCGTACGCTTCTGCTCGACCGCGACGGTACGCTGTGGATCGGCACCGACGGCGGCGGCCTCGCCCTCTGGCGCGACGGCGTCATCGTCCGGACCGTGACGACCCGCGACGGCCTGCCCAGCGATTTCGTTCGAACCCTGCACCGCGACCGCGACGGCAGCCTCTGGATCGGTACCGACGGCGGGCTGGCGCGATGGAGAGGGGGACGCGCCGAGGCCATGGGCGTCGCGGACGGCCTGCCCAGCGCCGCCATCCGGGCCATGATCGAGGATCGCGAAGGCAGCCTCTGGATCGGCACCACGGGCGGGCTGGTCCGGATGCGCGATACGCGCATCCTTTCCTTCACGCGCAGAGAAGGGCTTCCGGTCGACGGCGTTCGGGCCATCCTCGAGACCCGCAACGGACATGTCTGGGCCGGTACGGAAGGGGGCGGGTTGTGCGAGATCGCACCCGGGTCCGTGCAGTGCCGCACGAAAGCGGACGGGCTGCCCCACGAAGCGGTCTACGCACTGATCGAGAGCCGTGACGGCAGCGTGTGGGTGGGCACCGACGGCGGCGGTGTCGTTCGGTATCGCGATGGGAAGTTCGTCGACAGGATCGACACGCATGGCGCTGGTCTGCCCAACGATCGCGTGCGAGCGCTCGTCGAGACGGCCGACGGAGGTCTCTGGGTGGCCACGTCCGCCGGCCTCGCCCTCGTCCGGGGAGGGCATGCGACGCCGCTCCACGAGTTCGACGACCGCCAGCTCCGTCCGCTGCTGGCACTACCCGACGGCAGTCTGCTCATGGGAACGGACGGCGCGGGACTGTGGCGGATGAACGGCGACGGCTCCAACGTGCGCCTCGTGGCGAGCGTCGGCCGCGGCCTGGAAAGCGATCGCGTCTTCAGTCTGGCCATGGATGCCTCGGGCGGCGGCGTCTGGATCGGCACGTCGGGCGGTGGTCTGTCGCGGTTGAATCTCACCACAGGCTCCGTCCGTTCGTTGACGCGCCACGACGGCCTGCACGACGACGTCGTCTTCCAGGTGGTCGACTCCGGCCTCGGCGCCGACCTCTGGCTGACCAGCAATCGCGGCGTCTATCGCATCAGCCGCGACCGGGTGCTCTCGGCCATGCAGGGGGCGAAGCCCGGCCTCGCCGGCACCGTGTACGGCACGCTCGACGGCATGCCGTCCGCGGAGTGCTACGGCGCGTTTCCCGGCGCCATGCGCGCGCACGACGGCCGCATCTGGGTTTCGACCGCGCGCGGAATCGCCGTGATCGATCCGTCGTCGAACAGCCGGAACGACGTTCCGCCTCCGGTCCACGTGGAAGAGGCATCGATCGACGGTGTTGCCGCGCCCGAGGGTGCTGCGTTGCGGGTTCCGCCGGGATCGCAGCGCCTCGAGCTGCGCTATACCGCCCCCAGCCTTCGCGTTCCGGAGCGCGTGACGTTCCGCTACATGCTCGAGGGGTACGACACGAACTGGGTCTCGGCGGGGACGAACCGAGTTGCGCAGTACACGAAGCTCGCGCCGGGCACCTACACGTTCCGGGTGATGGCCACGAATGAAGACGGCGTGACGAGCAAAGGGGAGGCCCGGCTCGAGCTGACCGTCGTGCCGCGCTGGTTTGAGACCTGGTGGGCGCGCCTGCTGGCCCTGGCCCTCATTGCCGCGGCCGTATGGGGAGCCGTTCGCCTGCGCCTGGCCACGCTGCACAGGCGTCACGCCGAGCTGGAGTCGGTCGTGGACGAGCGGACGAGGAGCCTGCGCGCGGAGACGGAGCGTGCCGAAGCGGCCAGCCGCGCCAAGAGCGATTTCCTGGCCAGCATGAGTCACGAGCTACGCACGCCGCTCAACGCCGTCCTCGGCTTCGTGCAGCTCATGGAGCGCCGCGCGGGCCGCGATCTCACCGACCGCGAGCACCTGGCCATCATCAGCCGCAGCGGCGAGCACCTGCTCGGTCTCATCAACGAAGTGCTGTCCCTCTCGAAGATCGAAGCGGGACTGGCCACGCGGGTCGACGCTCCGTTCAATCTGGCCCGGCTGCTGAAAGGGCTGGGCGAGCTGCTACAGATGAAGGCCAGGGCCAAGGGACTCACTGTGAGCATCGAGGTCGATGCCACGGCCGACGTCATCGTCTCGGGCGACGAGGGGAAGCTGCGCCAGATCGTGCTCAACCTCCTCGGCAACGCCGTGAAGTTCACGGACGACGGCGGCGTCGTCCTGCGCGGCTCGTGGAGCGGCGGCCGCGGCATCGTGGAGGTCGAGGACAGCGGGCCGGGCATCGACGAGAGCGAGATCGATGAGGTGTTCGAGGCCTTCGCGCAGTCGGAGACCGGCCGCCGGGCCAACGAAGGCACGGGTCTCGGGCTGGCCATCTCCCGCCGCCTGGCCCGCATCCACGGCGGAGACGTGACCATCCGCAGCCGCCGCGGCGCGGGGACGACGGTCCGCGTCGAGATCGCCCTCCCGCGCGCCTCGGAGCCGCGGGTTCGCGAGCGAAGCCGCTCCTCCGGCCGCATCATCGGACTGGCGCCGGGTCAGGCCGCACCGCGGGTGCT
>CAZYTO010000083.1:0-19268 GCA_964650405.1 uncultured Thermoanaerobaculia bacterium
GCGCCAGCCCGCCGGAGATCCAGGCGGTGATGGGCCACGAGATGGGCCACTACGTGCTCGATCACGTCTACACGGGATTCCTCTTCTTTCTGGTCGTGATCGTCACCGTGTTCGCCCTCCTGCGCTGGGCGCTGGACTGGTCGCTGGCGCGGTGGGGCGGGAAGTGGAGGATCCGCGGCGTCGGCGACGTGGCGGTCATCCCGCTCGTCACCCTTCTGGGCTCGATCTTCTTTTTTCTCCTGACGCCGGTGCAGAACACGTTCATCCGGACGCAGGAGCACCAGGCCGACATGTACGGCATCAACGCCAGCCGCCAGCCCGACGGCTTCGCCGAGGCCGCCATCCACCTCGGCGAATACCGGAAGATGAGCCCCGGCCCGGTCGAGGAGTTCATCTTCTTCGACCACCCCAGCGGGCGGCACCGCATTCACGACGCCATGCAGTGGAAGTCGGAGAACCTTTCGAAGTGAGTGCCGAGTGCTGAGTGCCGAGTGCTGAGGGTCTCGATCGGGGCATGAGGCATGACGCATGCGGCACGAGTGGCTTTGGCGTGAGCCTCGCGCGTCTCACCTCCATACGGGGTGCCAGCGCGCGTCCCCCCTGTGTCACGAACAACGATCACCGCTGTGCTCGTTTTCGCCCGGTAGCGCGGTGCTACACTCGTTGCAGTCCCCGTGTTGCAAACCGCCTCCATCCTGCCGCAGTCTTTCGCAGCCCGTTACAGCGTCGCCATCCTCACTGTTGTCGTGGCGTTCGGCATGTCCAGGAGCGGGGGCGCCGCCCTGGCCGGGCTCCCGTTCTTCGCCTACATCCCGGCGGTGCTGATCACCGCCGCCATCAGCGGGTTCGGGCCGGCCACCCTGGCCATTCTCCTGTCCACCATCGCCATCAATCGCAGCTTCCACCTGCCGGACGAGCTGCAGGCGGAGCGGATCCTCCTCTTCGACGGCCTTTCGCTGGTTCTGGCGTGGTTCCTGGCCACGTACCGGGCGGAGCTGCTGCACGTGCGCGGGGAGCGCGTGCAGAACCTGGAACTGCTGGCCAACGCCGCGCCGGTGATGGCGTGGATCCTCGACGAAGAGGGTGCCTGCGTCTACGTGAACCAGCGCTGGCTGGCCTTCACCGGCCGGACGCTGGAAGAGGAGCGCGGCGACGGGTGGATGGAGTGCATCCTGGCCGACGACCGCGACGAGGCGGTGGCGGCGTACCGCGCCGCGTTCGCGCAGCGCGATGCCTTCCGTGCGCAGTACCGGCTGCGCCGCCACGACGGCACGTACCGGTGGATCTACTCGTACGGCGTGCCGCACTTCACCGCGGCGCACGAGCTCAACGGCTACATCGGATCTGCCGTTGACGTAGACGAGGTGAAGTCGCTGGAGACGGCCACGCGGGAGCTGTCGCAGCGGCTGGACGACGAGCGGGCCCGCCTGCAGACGATCATCTCCAGCGTGCCGGGGGCGGTGTGGGAGGCCTGGGGCCGTCCCGACCGCGACTCTCAGCGCATCGACTTCGTCAGTGATCACGTCACGCGCATGCTGGGCTACTCGATCGAGGAGTGGACCTCGACGCCGAACTTCTGGCTGACCATCGTCCATCCCAACGACCGCGAGGCTGCCGCGGCCACCGCCGCGGAGAACTGGGCGCTGGGCGGGTCGGGCACGAACGCCTACCGCTGGATCGCCAAGGACGGACGGGTGATCGACGTGGAGACGTATTCGTCGGTGATCTACGACGAGCGCGGGATTCCCATCGGCATGCGCGGGGTATCGATCGACGTGACGGCGCGCCGGCGGGCCGAGGAGTCGCTGCGCTTCCTGGGACGGGTGAGCGAGCTCCTGGCCGCCTCCCTGGACGTCAACACGACGCTCCGCACGGCGGCGTCGTTAGCCGTTCCCCTCCTCGGCGATCTCTGCATGATCGATCTCGTGGAGGGTGAGGCCATCCGCCGCGTGGCCGCCCATCACGCCGATCCGAACAAGCAGGCCCTGGCCGAGCGCCTGGCCTCCTTCCCTCCCGACCCGCGCGCCGGCCACGGAGCGGCCGAAGCCATCCGGACCATGCAGCCGCAGTACGGCGACGACATTCCGCGCGAGCTGCTCGACTCCCTCGGCCTCCCGCCCGAGCATCGCGAGCTGGCCCTGGCCATCGGCATCGAGGCCTTCATGATCGTGCCCATGGAAGCGCGCGGCCGGGCCGTCGGGGCCATCCACTTCAGCTCACCGCAGAAGGCCCACTATCAGGACGCCGACCGCGAGCTGGCCGGCCTCTTCGCCCGGCGCGTGGCCCTGGCCATCGACAATGCCCAGCTCTACCAGGGCGCCGTCGAGGCCTCCCGCGCCAAGGACCAGTTCCTGGCCACCGTCTCCCACGAGCTGCGCACGCCCATGACGGCCACCCTCGGATGGGTGCGCATGCTGACCATGGGCCACACGGACGACGACACGCGCACGCTGGCTCTCGATGCCATCGAGCGCAGCACCCGGGCCCAGGCCCGCCTCATCGACGACATCCTCGACGTCTCCGGCATCGTCACCGGCAAGTTCCGCCTCGAGACCGGCCCGGTCGAGCTCCTGGCCGTCATCCAGAACGCCATCGCCACGCTGCGGCCGGCCGCAGAAGCGAAGCAGATCGCCATCCGCGTCGACAGCAAGGGATGGAGCGGCGTGCTGCACGGGGATGCGAACCGGCTGCAGCAGGTGATCTGGAACCTGCTGTCGAACGCCATCAAGTTCGGCCGGCGCGGCGGGCGCATCGACGTGCGCCTCCGCCGCGTGGAGCAGGTAGCCCGCCTGACCGTGGCCGACGACGGCGCCGGCATCGCGGGCACGTTCCTGCCGCACGTGTTCGAGCGTTTCCGCCAGGCGGACGCGAGCCTCACCCGCGCCCACGGCGGACTCGGGCTGGGATTGGCCATCGTCCGCCACCTCGTGGAGCTGCACGGCGGCACCGTGCGCGCCGAGAGCGACGGCGCCGGTCGCGGCTCGACGTTCACCGTGGACCTGCCGCTGGCCGCCCTCGAGCCTGCCGCCAGACCCGTCGCCGCCGCGGCGCCGCTGCCGCGTCTGGACACCAAGCGCGTGCTGGTCGTCGACGATGAGGACGACGCCCGGACCATGGTCTCGACCATCCTCCGCCGCTGCGGCGCGGCCGTGACCACCGCGGCGAGCGCCGACGAAGCGCTCACCGCCATGACCGAGCCGCACGACCTCGTCATTACCGACCTGGCCATGCCCGGGCAGAACGGCTTCGAGCTCGTGGAGAAGCTCCGCATCCGCGGCGATCACACCAAGGCCATCGCCCTCACGGCCATCTCCGACGTCTCCGGCCACCCGGAGTTTCTGCGCATCCTGCGCAAGCCGGTCGACCCCGTGGACCTGGCGAGGGTGGTGGCGAAGGAGCTGGGGTAGCTCAAGAACCTCCCATGACCTGCGCCGCGCGCGCCTGGACGGTCGAAGGGCTCGACGCATCTGCGGCCTGGCCGGCCGGGGTGATCTTGAACTGACCCGACGCCGTATTGGGGGGCAGCGTGAAGAGATTGCCGGCACCGAAGAAACTGATGGTGATCGGTACGGGGATGGGCGGGTTGACGGTGATGGAGCCGTTCACGCCGTTCGTGACATCCATGCCTACTTCGACGAAGGTCTGCTCGAACCCGCCCTGAATGAGGATCTGGCCGGGGGGCAGGAAAGACGCCGCCGCGCCGGGGCCCCGGTTGCCGTTGTTCGGCGCCACGCCCCAGAAGATGCTGCCAGTGAGGGGCGCAGCCGGAAAGGCCGGTGAGACCGTCACGTTGATCTCGGTCTTCGGCGCGGTGTTGCCCTGGAGAGAGACGTAAAACGGAGAGATGGCCATGATGATGTTTCCTCCTTATAGGAGGAGAGTCGGACTGGCCGGAAGCCTTTACCAGAAAAAAACTCCCCGCCTTGCGGCGGGGAGCGTTTTCACAGCGAGGTCAACGGTTGCGTCTAGTTGCCCGTGCCGGCGGGCGCTTCCTTCAGGCCGCGCTGGATCAGCAGCGGCTCGACGCTCGGGTCGTGGCCACGGAACTTGCGATACATCCCGGCCGCGTCTTCCTTCCCGCCGCGGGAGAGGACCATGTCGCGGAAGCGCTGGCCGTTCTCGCGGCTCATCCCGCCGTGCTCGGTGAACCAGGCGTAGGCGTCGTCGTCGAGCACCTCGCTCCACAGGTAGGCGTAGTAGCCGGCCGAATAGCCGCCGCCCCAGATGTGCGAGAAGTACGTCGTGTGGTAGCGCGGCGGCACCTGTGACATGTCGATGTTGAAGCGCTTCAGCGCCGCCGTCTCGAATGCAGCGGCGTCCGGGATGGACGTCCCCTCCGGCACCGTGTGCCAGGCCTGGTCGAGCAGCGCGGCGGCCAGATACTCTGTCAGCGCATAGCCCTGGTTGAACGTGCGCGACTTCTTGATCTTGGCCACCAGCTCCTTCGGCATCGGCGCGCCCGTCTTGTAGTGCTTCGCGTAATTGGCGAAGACCTGCGGATAGAGCGCCCAGTGCTCATTGAACTGCGAGGGGAACTCGACGAAGTCGCGGGGCACGTTCGTACTGGCCACGGTGGGGTACTTCACGTTGGAGAAGAGGCCGTGCAGGGCGTGGCCGAACTCGTGGAACATCGTGTTGACGTCGTCGAAGCTCAGCAGCGCCGGCTGGCCGGGTGCGGGCTTGGAGAAGTTCGTGACGTTGAAGACCACGGGTCGCGTGCCGAGCAGGCCGCTCTGGTCGACGAACGTGTCCATCCAGGCCCCGCCGCTCTTGTTCGGGCGCTGGTAGTAGTCGGCATACCAGAGGGCCATGGACTTGCCGTCCTTGTCGAAGACCTCGAAGACGCGGACGTCCGATTGGTAGACGGGGATGTCGTGCCGCTCCTTGAAGCTGATGCCGTAAAGCTGGCCGGCCGCGTAGAAGACGCCGTCCTTGAGCACGTGATTGAGCTCGAAGTACGGCTTCACTTCCTCGTCCTTGAGGTCGTAGTCCGCCTTGCGCACCTGCTCGGCGTAGAACTCCCAGTCCTGCGGGCCGAGCGGGAAGCCGCCGCCCTGCTGGTCGACGATCTTCTGCATGCGCGCCGCCTCGTCGAGCGCTTTCGCCGTCGACCCCGGCACGAGGTCGGTCATCAGCTTGATGGCGTTCTCCGGTGTCTTGGCCATCTGGTCGTCGAGCGAATACGCCGCGTAGGTCGGATAGCCGAGGAGCTTCGCCTTCTGGGCGCGGAGCAGGGCCAGGCGGATGACCAGGTCCTGGTTGTCGTTCGCGCCGCCGTGACTGCCGCGCTGGACGGAGGCGTTGAAGAGCTTCTCGCGCGTGGCTCGGACGCTGAGCGAGGAGAGAGCCGGCTGCTGGGTCGTGTTCTGCAGGGCCAGCACCCACTTGCCGTCGAGCTTGCGGTCCTTGGCCGTCTCCGCCGCGGCGGCGATCTCGGCGTCGGAGAGGCCGGCCAGTTGGGCCTTGTCGTCGATGACCACCGCCCCGTCCTTCGTGTCACCGAGGACGTGCTCGCGGAACTTCGTGGTCAGGGTCGACTCCTCCTGGTTGAGCTTCTTCAGCGTTTCCTTGTCGGCGTCGTTGAGCTGCGCGCCGGCGCGGATGAAGTTGCGGTAGTAGCGCTCGACGAGGAACTTCTCGTCCGCTCCCAACGCATCGCGTTTGTCGTAGATGGCCTTGACGCGTGCGAAGAGCTTGGGGTTGAGGTAGATAGCGTCGCCGTGGGCGGCCAGCTTCGGCGCCACGTCCGCCTCGACCTTCTGCAGCGTGTCGTTCGTGTTCGACTGCGTCAGGGCGAAGAAGATTTTGGCCGCGCGGGTGAGCAGCGCGCCGGAGCGCTCCATGGCCACGATGGTGTTGTCGAACGCCGGCGCCGAGCCGGCGTTGGCGATCTTCTCCACCTCGGCGAGGTTCTGCTTCATCCCCTCTTCGATGGCCGGCTGGTAGTCGCCGTCCTTGATCCGGTCGAAGGGAGGCGCCTCGTAGAGAAGCGTGCTCTTCGTGAAAAGCGGGTTCTTGTGCGCGGCAGTGGTGGTCTTCTTCTGCAGCGCACCTTTCGGCTTGGTGGTCGCCGCCAGGAGCGGCGCGCTGAGCATGAAGCCCAGCATCAGTAAGGTGAAAAGGGCGTGTCGTTTCATTCGAGGGGGGAGGATACTTGGGTTGGCCGGAGGTACCAAGCGCGTCACAGAGGTGAAACAACCGGAAGGGCAAAGGGCGGACGGGCGAAGGGGGAGCGGCTCTCGCGGAGGGTTTAGCCCAGGTTAGCGTTAGCCCGCACTGCAAGACACTTGAACAGGAGGTAACAGAGAGAACAGGGAGGCCGGGGCTCGATTCCTCTGTTCTCGCTGTTTGCTCTGTTCGAGGACGGCAAGCTTACCTGGTCGTTCGGCAACGCGTTCGTGGCGAAGGAGCTGCCGTAGACAGTGGAGGACGGACAATCCTGTCCGTCCACCGTCGCGCAATTGCGAAACTCAGACGGACAGGATTGTCCGTCCTCCACACCTCATACCGTCACGCGCCGATCATCCAGTAATGCTCGCCGGCCGCGGTCGTCATGGGCCGGATGCCGAAGCGACTGTCCGGTGGTGCCCCATTGCGAAGGAGCGCGTGGATGTCGCTCAACACGTTGCGCGCCTCGGCGACGTAGCCGTGGCCGAGGAGGGTGAGGTCGGCGTTGGCGACATTGACCGTGTCGATGCCGGCGGCGACGGTCACCGGCGGGAGGAGGCCCGCGCGCGGAAAGTCGTGCAGCCACTTCGACGTCTCCACGGCCAGGTCGCGGCTGGAGATGTAGAGCGTCGTCCGCTCCGCCACGGCGCGGTAGGCGTCGGAGAGCTGGCGGAACTTCCGCGCATCGACGTCCGGCGCGGCCAGGACGAACTGTCCGAAGCGGACGCCGCTCCGCCCTTGGGCATCGCGGGCGATGCGGTCCACGGCACGAAGCACGGCGCGGTTGCCCATGCTATGCGCGATCACGTGGACCTTGCGGGCGCCGGTGCCGGCGGCGAACCGGGAGAGAAAGCCGGCAATGACGTCCTCGTCCAGCTCGACCGCAGCCTCGTCGGCGAGGTACTTCCCCAGCTCGCCGCGCGAGGCCCAACTGTAGAAGGCCATGGCCCCGCGGAACTGCAGGTCGAACCCGATCTGGGCCGCGCGCAACGCCGCCTCCTGGAAGTCGACGTTGAAGCCGTGCACGAAGACCAGCGCATCGCGCGAGTCTTCCGCCGTCTGCGCCAACTGTTCTGTGACGCCCCGCCAGAACGCCGCCTCGGCGTTTGAGGCAATGGCGGTGAGACGCAGGCGGTCGTCGGTGAGCGTCGCCAGCCGTTTCCACCACGGCGAGCCGACCATGCCGATCTTGTGCGACTTCGGCACGAACACCGTGCAGTTGCCGTAGTGCACCGCGTCATCGCGTTCCACGCCGAACCCGCGTGAGGGATCGGCCGGATCGACGGGGCGGCGCGTGGTCGCATACCAGACGCGGTACTCGGCGTCGGCCTGCGTTCCGCTCTTCCGCAGACCCGCCGATGCCAGCAATTGCTGCGCGACGGTGCGCATCAGTCCACGATGTTCCATCTCCTTCCCCACCGCGAGCGGCGCACGAAAGGCGTCGAATCCGGTGTCGAGGAGCTGCAGCATCTCCAACGCCGCGACCTTGCCCGGCGCCGCGCCGAACGACCGCATCGCGGGCGCTTCCAGGAGCGCGGCGACGTCCTTTCGATATCGCGGATCCGCGGCGAGGAGCAGGAGGATCGAGCGCGCCAGCTCCCCATCGGAGGGGATGTCGACCGTCTCCTCCGGCAGCGACAACGCACTGGCCACGGCATCGGGCGCGTCCTCGTCCGGACGCAACGAGACGCCGCCTCCCTGCGCGGCGACGAGACGGCTCACCAGCTCGACGGCATCGGCGTCGGTGAGGCGGCGGATGGCGGTCTCGAGCGAGGTCATGGCTGCGCGTTGTCTTTCCTTTGTCGTGCAGTCGCACAGAGTTCCAGGTTGTGTCTCACGATGGCTGCGTTGTGGTCATCATGGAGACGCTCGAAAGTAACGAGGGCCTTCCGATACCACTCCTCGGCTGCGTCGAAGTCGCGCCGCTCCTCGGCCACCCTGCCGAGTTGATAATGCGTGATCGATGCACCATGCTCGTTGCCGAGTCGCTCTTCAATCTCCAGCGACTTGCGATACCACTCCTCGGCAACTTCGAAGTCGCGCCGCTCCTCGGCCACCCTGCCGAGCTGGTGATAAGTGTTCGCAGCGCCACGCTCATCACCCAGCCGCTCTTTGATCTCCAGCGACTTGCGAAACCACTCCTCGGCCGCGTCGAAGTCGAGCCGCTCCTCGGCCATCCAGCCGCGTTGATGATAGGTGGTCGCAGCGCCGCGCTCATCACCCAGCCGCTCTTTGATCTCCAGCGACTTGCGAGACCACTCCTCGGCCGCGTCGAAGTCGCCGCGCTTCCCGGCCACCGTTCCGAGTTGGTGATACGTGCTCGCAGTGCCGCGCTCGTTACCCAGCCGCTCTTCAATCTCCAGCGACTTGCGATACCACTCCTCGGCTGCGTCGAAGTCGTCCCGGTCCGCGAGGAGCGGGCGGAGCTCTGCCGGAAGCCCTTCCTCGACATATCGCAACGTCGCGTAGAGCTTTCGTTCCACGGGATCGGAGCTGCCGGCCTGGGGCACGTAGCGCTCCAGCGCGGCCAGCAACGTCGGGGCGCTCTCCTTCCCGAGCCGCGGGAGGATGGTCCGCATCATGAGGGGGTGCCCTTCCAGCTCGTCGATGAGATCGGCCACGGCCTGATCGTGCCGGTCGAAGGCGATGCCCTGATCGGCGAGAATGGCCCGCGCCAGCTCCTGCCGCTCCTCCCCCTGCAGCCCGCCGAGGGGCACGCGCCAGCAGGCCTCCGTGCCGAGCCACTCCTCGCCGCTACGGCTCGTGAGCACCACGCGCGTCCCGCCGCCGCGCAACTCCCTGAGGAAATCGCTCAGCTCCTTCAGGTCCTCAGCAGGCATGGCGTCCGCACTCCGCTCGCCGCCCGCATCAGCGGTGCCGCTGACCGATTCGAAGTTGTCCCAGACGAGGAGTAAAGCCCGTTTCCGCAGGGTCTCGACGAGCGCAGGCCATTTCTTCTCGTCCGGCAGGGCCATGGCGTTCGTGCCGAAGAGGAGCTCCACCAGCCGGTTGCGGACGTAGTCGAACGAACGTACCTCGACGAACGACTGCCAGATCACCCCCTCCGGGAGTCCCTCGGTCTGCTGCAGCCACTCCAGGTAGCCGCGTGCCAGGGTGGTCTTGCCGATGCCGCCGAGACCGTGGATGAGCATCGCCGCCGGCGCGCGGCGACTGGCCCGCTCCAGCGAGAGGATGGCGCTGTCGCGACCAATCAGGCCGTACGGCGCCTCTGAGGCGCTGAGACGGGCTTCGTCGGGAATGCCTTCCGCACCAGCACCTGCCGCTCCCTCGGTTACGGCCTTCGACGCGAACGTCATCTCGAGCGGCTGCTGTTCGTAGAGCACCGGCACCAGCCAGTCCTGCAGCGCGAAACCGGGGCGGCGCTCGGGCCGGGCCAGGAGGGCCTGCCGCCCCGCCCGCACCGCCTCGGCCACGTTCCCCGAGGCAAAGAGGCGCCGGTAGAACGCCGGGAGGAGCTCGCGCGCGGCGCTGACATAGAGCGAGTAGCCCATGGCTACGACGCTCCGCACGCCGGCCCGCAACAATGACGTGGCCACCGAGGCGAAGGCATCCTCGGCGTCCTCGCCAAGCATGGCCGACTGGCAGGCGTTGAGCACAGCGATGGGGATGCGGTGCTCCCGCAGCAGCTCGCTCAGGCGCCCGCCTTCGACCGGGTCCTCGCTTCCATCCTCCTTCTCGAAGATCAGCCGTCCCTGCGGCCCCTGCAGGCGGTCGCCGGCCATCGACGACGGACCGCGTCCGCAGCCGCCATGGCCATCGAAGTGGACGATGTGGTACGCGCCCGGATGCGCACGCAGCTCCTCGCGCAGATTCTCGAACGTGGGCGGCCGCAGCAGCTTCACCGAGGCCGGTAGCGACTGCGAACGGATCAGCTCCACCAGCGGGCGGGAGATGCTGCGGTAGGCCACGTCGCGGTCATACGGCCGGGCCGTGACGAGGAGGATACCGATCCGTTCCTGCGACAGACCGGGGTGGGGCTCCGGCGGATCGCCGACGTCGTTCAACTGCCGCTCGATCCGGCAGTGGTGGGCCAGGTCGCCGATGAGCGGGTCGCGCAGGGCCTCCCACGGCCAGGCCAGCACCCGTGCGTCGTCGCTCGATACGCCGAGCTGCAATTCCGCGTGCCCGGCGCGGGTGGCATCGCGGTAGTAATCGCGGGCCTGACCCTCGCCGAAGAGCGCCTCGAACGCCTCCCTCCCCCACGCCCGCAACGCATCGAGCACGCGCTCCGCCCGCTGCGCATTGGGGCCGAACGGATAGTCAAGGTAGCTCTCCAGGTACCAGGTCAGCTCTTCGCCGAGGCGAAGGTTCGTCTCCCCAAGGCGGCGGGAAAGCGGATCGTCCACGTCCACTGCGGGCGCCGCCTTCACGCCGTCGGTGCGTAAACGTTCCACCTGGAACCGGTACTGCCCTTCGCTCTCGTCCTCCGGCTGGTGCCGGATCACCAGTCGGTACATGTCACGCTCCACGTCGAGGTCATGGGACTCCGATCCGGACGCCTAACAGTTCGCGGACACGCCTCGCTACCAACGAAGCGCGCGTTGTTGTTGACGACCCTGACCTAGGGGTGACGTGGCGGGCGGTTTTCCTACCCTGCTCTGGCGCGGTCGCTACGTCCGCGTCGCCGCTCGCTCGCTCAGGGCCAGGTCGAGGCGCAGCTCCGAGAGGTCGCCGGCGAAGTCCGTGGCCATCTGGTAGCGCTGGTGGACGGCCTTGCGGAGGGCGCGCTCGAGGATACGGTGCAGCGAGCGCGGGAGGTGCTCGGGCACGAGGAGCGGATCGGCTTCGACGATGGCGGCCAGCAGGTCGAGGGTCGCTTCGCCGTGGAAGGGCGGATAGCCGGTCACCATCTCGAATAGCATGACGCCGAGGGAGAAGAGATCGGAACGGGAATCGATGATCTCCTCGCCGCGCACCTGTTCGGGTGAGAGATACTGCAGCGTGCCGATGACCGCACCGGGCTGGCGGAGCGGATCGCGCGGCGCGCGCGGATGGTTGAGGGTGGCCACGCCGAAGTCGAGCACCTTCACGTGCCCGTCGCGGCGCAGCATGACGTTCTCCGGCTTCACGTCACCGTGGACGATCCAGGCCTCGTGCGCGGCGGCCAGGGCGCGGGCCACGGCGATGGCCACATCGAGCGCGTCGGCGACCGGCATGGGTCCCAACTCCAGCAGCTTGCGCAGCGACGTCCCTTCGACGTACTCCGTCACCAGGTAGGCCACGCCGTCGACGTCGCCGAAGTCGAGGAGGGTGACGATGTTCGGGTGCATGAGCATCGAGGAGCAGTGCGCCTCGCGCTTCAGCGATTCGGCCCCCTCGGCGTCGCGCACGAGCTTGATGGCCACCTTCCGCCGCAGCCGCGTGTCTTCGGCCAGGTACACGTCACCCGCTCCGCCCGTTCCGAGATTGCGGAGAACCCGGTACTGACCCACACGCAAGACGTTCATGCGCCGGCTGACGGCGCGTGTGTATCACCGTTGCGGGCAAGGCTGCGTGAGGCAGATCACCCCTTTTGAAGGGCGAAGGGCGAAGGAGGAAGGGCGCAAGGACCTTCGTGCCGAGCTGAACCGGCTGGCGACCGGCTAGTGAACGGGGGTTAGCGTGTTACCCATCCTTCCGGTTTATCTGTCACCCATCCGCCCGGTTCATACTTCCTTCGCCCTTCATCCTTCGCCCTTCGCCCTTCATGCTCGCCCTTCCTGCCGCGCCGTTCGTTTGCTATATACCTTCAGTGCAACTCTGGACGGCGTTTCAGCATACGGGGTGGGTGGGCAAGTCCGTCCTCGCCGTGCTCCTTCTCTTTTCCATCGGCTCCTGGGGCGTGATGATGGTCGTGGGGCAGCGCTTCCGCGCGGCCGGCGATGCGTCGCGACGCTTCATGGGTGCTTTCCGCCGGGCCAAGCGCCTGGCCGACGTGCAGGCCGCGACGGCGCCGAACACGCGCTCGCCGCTGGTCGGCCTCTTCAAAGCCGGCTACGCCGAGATCGAGGCGCAGATCTCCCATGCCACAGGTGGCGCGAAGATCAGCTCGCTGGACAGCGTGGAGCGCTCGCTGCTGCGCGCCTCACGCATCGAGTCGGCGCGTCTGTCGCAGTACGTCCCCTTCCTGGCCGCGTGCGCCTCGGCCACGCCGTTCATCGGGCTCTTCGGCACCGTGTGGGGGATCATCGAGGCCTTCGCCACGATCGGTTTGACGCAGACGACGTCGATCACCACCGTCGCTCCCGGCATCAGCGAAGCGCTGATCAACACGGCCGCGGGCCTCTTTGCAGCCGTGCCGGCCCTCCTCGCGTATAACTACTTTGTCCAGCGCCTGCGCATGGCGCGCGGCGAGATGGAGGATTTCACGCTGGAGTTTCTGAATCTGACCGAACGGAATTTCCTGTGAACGAACGCCGGTGCCGCACCCCGTGCACGTTTCCGCCACATTCCTCCCGCATCATCAATGGTGATGCAGTTGCATCGCTTTCTCGTGACCTGAACCTATCGTCATCCGTCTAAAGGCCAGCATGGCGTTTCGCTTCGACCACAGCGACGACTTCGGGGACATGGCGGACATCAACGTCACGCCCCTGGTCGACGTCATGCTCGTGCTGCTGGTGATCTTCATGGTCACTGCGCCGATGCTGACGCAGGGACTGACGGTGGCCCTGCCGGCCGCGGAGGGCAAGAGCTTCGAGATGGCCTCGGACAATCCCTCGAAGATCCAGGTCACGTCGAGCGGCGCCGTCTACCTCGACGGCATCGCCGTGGGCTCGCGCAACCTGGAGCAGACGCTCGGGCCGATGCTGCGGGCACGCCGCGTGCGTCGGGCCCTGCTCGAAGCGGACAAGAGCGTGCCGTACGGGAAGGTGATCGGGGTGCTCGACGTCATGAACCACGCCGGGGTGGAACAGCTCGGCATGGTCACGCAACCGAAGGAGACGAATGCGCGATCGCGTCGCTGAGGTCCTGGCCGAGCGTGCCACGCTCGATCGCGGCGCCGCCGCCGGCCTTGCTCTCTCCGTCGCCCTGCACGCCGGCTTCACCGCTGCGATCATCTATGCCGCCCTGCATCGCCCGGCGCCGCCCCCGGCGAACGTGCTCACCATCAAGTTCGCCCCGCCGGCGGCTGTACCACAGCCCCTGACGCCGGCCATGCCCGCCCCTGCTCCGGCGCCGGTGGTCCCGAAAGCGAAGCCCATCGCACCGCCCGTCACGCCGCCCATCACGCCGCCGAAGGCGGTCGAGAAGCCCGTGCCGGTACCGGTGAAGAACACCGCCCCGCCTGACGCCTTCGGCCGCTCCAACAAGAAGCCGGCCGAGGTGCCGGTACCGCAGACGCGGCCCGTAACGCCCGCTCCGGCGACTCCCCAGGCCGGCAGCGCGGCACTCGGCGTGGCCGGCATCGCACCGGGAACCTCGGGCGTTACCGGCCTCGAAGGCGGTGACTTCCCGTACACGATCTACATCGACCGGATGCGAAACCTCATCGGGACGCACTGGTACCGGCCGCAGGGAGCCTCGGCGACGACGACTGTCCATTTCACGATCAACCGCGACGGAACGATCCGGGACGTGACGCTCGAGACACCGAGCGGCGAGGGCACGTTCGACCGCGCCGCCCAGCGTGCGGTGATCGAGTCCTCACCTCTGCCGCCGCTGCCGTTCGCCTATACCGGCAACTATCTCGGAGTCCACCTGACCTTTCGATGAACTCGATGAACGACATGATGAATGTACTTGTGACTATCCGGCGGGCAGCGAGCGGCGAGCGGCGAGCGGGAAAATCCGCTTCGCGCGTCCGCAACGTTCCTGCGCGCCATTCGCCGTCAACCGCTCGTGCAGCAACGCTCGTCGTCGCGGCGTTGCTCTCCCTGTACTCCCTTTCCGCGTTCGGGCAGGGGGAGATCAAGACGAACATTGATCCGACCCAGGGACTGCAGATCCTGCGCATCGCCATCCCCTCCCCCACCCTCGGACCGTCGAGCGCCGAGGTCGGGGCACAGACGGCGACGTTCGAGGTGGTCAATCCCAATTTCTTCGCACCGCTCACGCGCGACGTGGCTGCTTCCGGCGTCTTCGCCATCGCGCCGCTCCCGCCGAACGTGAACGTCAACGAGCCCGACCTGATCAAGACGGCCAATGCCCAGCTCCTGCTGAAGCTGAACGTCTTCATGCTCGGCCAGGACTACGTCGTCGAGGCGCGGATGGTGGACGCGAACAACGCCATCGCCTACGGCAAGCGCTACCGCGGCCAGGTAGGTGCGCTCTCGCGCATCGCCCACACCGTTGCCAACGACATGGTGCGGGCCATGAACGGCAAGCCGGGCATCTTCCTCTCGCAGATCGCCTATGCCTCCAACCGCACCGGCGCGTTCGAGATCTGGCTGATGGACTGGGACGGTTCCAACCAGCACCAGATCACCCGCCACGGCAACCTGTCCATCCTCCCGAGCTGGTCGGCCGACAACGAGCGCATGGTCTACACGTCGTTCATCACCTCGGCGGGCGCGAGCAACATGTACATCATCAACCGGCACGGCGGAGAGCGCATCAAGGTCAACACAAACCTCGGTCTCAACACCTCGGCCACGTTCTCGCCCAACTCGAACGACATCGCCTTCGTCGGCTCGGTGCGCGGCAATCCCGACATCTACGTGATCAAGGACGACTCGACCAACCTGCGCCGCCTGACCACGGACGACACGATCGAATCGACGCCGGAGTGGAGCCCGACCGGGCGGCAGATCTCGTTCACCTCCGGCCGCAGCGGCACGCCGCAGATCTACGTCATGGACGCCGAGGGGACGAACGTGCGCCGGATCTCCTTCGAGGGAGAGTGGAACGACGACGCCACCTGGGCGCCGGACGGCGTGCAACTCGCGTATACGTCGAGAGTCAACGGCCGTTTCCAGCTCCGCATCATGAACCTGCAGTCGAAGGAAAGCCGCGTCCTGGCGGGCGAAGGCTCGAACGAACAGCCGACGTGGTCGCCGGACGGCAAGTGGATCGCCTTCCAGTCGAACCGCAGCGGAAAGTGGCAGGTCTACAAGATGCGCGTGGACGGCACGGACCTCCTGCAGCTCACCTTCGACGGCGAGAACAAGGATCCCGACTGGTCGAAGAAAGCTGAATAAATACCGAGTGATATCATCGGCGGAAGCCGAGAGATAAGGAGCGCAATTGCAATGAGTAAGACGTGGAAAGCATTTCTCTGCGGCACGGCCCTGATCACTTTGGGGCTCCTGGTGACCGCATGTCCGCACAAGCCACCCGTCAAAACCGTGCCGACGACGACGACCGCGGAGGCGAAGCCACCCGAAGTGACCATTCCGGCGCACACGGAGCCGGCCACGGAGACCGTCGCGCCCCGGAACGACTTCGTGAGCGAGACCAAGGTCCAGGAAGAGCAGCTCCCGAAGGAGATCGAACAGCTCAACCAGTTCGTCCAGCAGAAGGGCTACATCCAGGACGCGTTCTACGACTTCGACGCCTCCACGCTCTCCGGTGAAGCGCAGGCCGCGCTGACCGCCTCGGCCACGTGGCTCAAGGCCCATCCGTCGTACAACCTCCTCCTCGAAGGCCACTGCGACGAGCGCGGTACCGAGCAGTACAACCTGGCCCTCGGCGACCGCCGCGCCAATTCGGCGCGCGACTTCCTGGCCACCCTGGGCGTGGAGTCGAGCCGCATGCGCACCGTCAGCTACGGCGAAGAGCGGCCTTTCGCTCCGGGCCACGACGAAGGGGCATGGGCGAAGAACCGCCGCGCGCACCTGGTGCTGGTGAAATGAAGAACCTTTCGCGGATCGCCTGCTGCGGCGTGATCGTTCTCCTGGCCGGATGCGTCTCGCCGTCCGACATCCAGAAGCTGCAGAGCCAGATCTCGGAGCTGCAGGACCAGATCGCACAGGTCAAGAAGACGGCCTCCAGCAAGCAGGAAGTGGAGAACGTCAACCAGAAGATCGTCGATCAGACCAACACCCTGCTGAAGTCGAACGCTCAGCTCGTGGTGAAGGTGCAGCAGATCGACGAGAAGATGAACGAGGTCAACGGCCGCATCGAGACGCAGGGCGCGCGGGTGGACCGCATCGCCCAGCAGGTCACCCAGGCCCAGCACGACATCGAGCAACTGCGAGCCTCGCAGGCGGCCGCCGCCACGGTCGCCGCCTCCGCGACGCAGGCTCCCCTGCTCGGGCCGCAGCCGCCGCAGCCGGGCGGCCAGATGACCGTGGCCGCGACGGCCGGCGAGAGTCCCGTCGAGGTCTACAACGCCGCCACCCGCGACTACGGCAAAGGCAACTTCGACCTGGCCATCGCCGGCTTCCGCGACTTCATGCAGAAGAACCCCAACAGCGACCTGGCCGACAACGCCGCGTATTGGATCGGCGAGAGCCTCTATTCGCAGAAGAAATACAGCGAGGCCATCGAGGCGTTCGACGTCGTCGTCAACCGGTACGCGAAGTCGGACAAGGTGCCGGGCGCGCTGCTGAAGAAGGCCTACGCCTACCTGGCCCTCGGCGACAAGGCCCGGGCCATCGTCCAGCTCCAGTACGTCGTTCACGAGCATTCGAAGTCGGAAGAGGCGGGGCTGGCGCGGCAGAAACTCAAGCAGCTCGGCCGCGATTCGAAGTAAAATGCGCAACTTTGGTTCGGCCGGGGTCATCCCGGCCCACTCTCAATCAACTTTGTAGGAGCAGGAATTCATGGCGAACATTCGCTCGGCCGAGAAGCAGAGACGTCAGGCCGAAAAAGCAAACACGCGGAACCGGGCCGGCAAGTCGCGCCTCCGTTCGGCGCTCAAGAAGGGCCGCGCCGCCGCGGAGCAGGGCGCGTCCGACCTCAGCACGGCCGTCTCGGAGATCGACAAGGCCGCGAAGAAGGGCATCATCAAGAAGAACACGGCCAGCCGCTACAAATCACGTCTGGCCAAGGCCGCCAAGCGCGCCACGGCGAAGTAACTCCGGTACGCGGCGGCTTCGTCGCCGCGTTCGCGAAGCGACAGACACGTTTGCGGCGGCCCCCGGTCGCCGCAACCCAACGGCGCTCGGTTCTGCGCCGTTTTGTTTTTCATGCGACCGACCAGCCCGCAGATCACGGCCGTCCTGGCCATCCTCTTCGCCCGCCACGGCGAAGGCGTCCTGACGCGCGACGACGTCGGCGAGGCCGTCCGCGCCCTCCCCAACGGCGCCCGCCTGCTGCGCGGCGACCGGGAGACCATCATCCGCACCGTCATGTCCTGGCTGCGGCCGGCCGGCACCCGCGGCTTCCTCCTCAATGACGCCGCCCTCGCCCTCATCGGCTTCGCCGTCGATCCCGAGCTGTCGCTGACGCCGGAAGAGGACGAGCAGTTCCTCGAGCTCCTCCGCAGCCGCGCCCGCGACGGAGCCCTGGAGACGAACGAGCTGACCGCCGTCACCCGCCGCTTCCTCGAAGACATCCTGGCCGGCGCGGACATCCCCGACGAGCTGCTCGAGACGATCGTCACCACCTACGTGCGCCGCGGCACGCTCGTCATGAGCGAGGACGGCGGACGGTACACGGTCTCCGTCTGACGATGGCCCTCACGATGCGCATCCGCAGCGGCACGGCCGTCCTGGTCGTCTTCGCCAACATGCTCCTCGTGCCCCTGCTCTCGGCGGGCCTCACGCACCTCTTCGAGAGCCTCCTGCCGTGGTCACTTGCGATCGCCGTCGCGGCGCTGGTAGTGACGTCGCTGGCCTGGATGTTCCGCCCGGCGATCGGCGCCGTGCTGCAGATCGCCGCCGGCGCCGTCATCGCCTCCATCGTCCTCGTGCAGCCGCACTACCTCTACCCGCGCACCGGCTTCCGCGCCGCGTTCGAGCTGCTCGTGCTGCTGCCCCTGGCTGTGGCGATTCTCGCGGCGGTGCTCGGGGCGCGGCGCGGCGCGAGGTGATTCTTCGCTTAATCGCTTATTCGCTGATCGCTGGTCGCCGATCGCTGGTTCCTCAGCCCTTCTGTCCTGGGAAGCCCCTCACCGGCCCTTCCGCTGACTGCATCGATGCCGATTCACGGAGCGGAATGGCGCGCTCCAGGGCTGCGTCCTCGACAGCTAGTCAGCGGCGCGGCGGGGTAAGGGGCTCTCTGCGGGCTGCTACTTCTTGTTACCTTTCGAGAATTGCTTGAAGCTCGTGCAGACGAACACCGGATTTCAGGCCCTCCCGCTCGCCGCTCGCCAACTCCCGCTCGCCCGAATACTGCCCGCCGCGCCGGCTCTGCGCCACCCCCATGCAATAATCCCTTCGCGCCCCACGGTTGGCGCGACTAGCGATGAAGTTCTCGGACAAGCTGCAGTACCTCCGCTTCCTGGTCGACAAGCGCGGCATGAAGCCGGTGTACCTGATCATCGGCCTGACTTACGACTGCAACTCCTTCTGCCGCACGTGTTTCAACTGGGAGCAGCTGCGCAAGAACAAGGAGCATGAGCTGTCGCTCGAGGAGCTGCAGCGGACGTTCGACTCCCTCGGCGACCTGCTGTTCATCGTCATGAGCGGCGGCGAGCCGTTCCTCCGCCGCGACCTGCCGCAGGTGTGCGAGGCCCTGGCCACGAAGAACCACGCCAAGCAGATCACCATCCCCACCGGGGCCATCGCCTCCGACCTCATCGCCCGGTCGACCGAGGAGACGCTGCAGCGCTGTGCCGATACGCAGATCGTCGTGAACCTCTCCATCGACCACGTGGGGGAGAAACACGACTGGATCCGCGGCGTGCCGGGCAATTACGAGAAGGCGAAGAAGACGTACGCGAAGCTCATCGAGCTGCGCGACCGCTACGACAACCTCACTGTCAACGTGCACACATGCCTGTGCACGTACAACGCCGAGGAGCTGGACGAGCTGTTCGCGGCCGTGAAGCGGGACTTCCCGGCCGTCTCGTTCCACTCCTTCGAGATGCTGCGGGGCGACCAGCCGGACAAGAACATCCAGCCCATCACCACCCAGCGCTACCGCGAGCTCCTGCCCAAGCTCGAGGCCTACTGGGCCACGTACGAGAACTACGACGGCTTCCTCAAGTTCGTGAAGATGTACTCGCGCCGGATGGAGCTGGCCGTGCTGGAGCAGGAGACGCAGGTGCGGCC
>CAZYTO010000084.1:0-19208 GCA_964650405.1 uncultured Thermoanaerobaculia bacterium
AAATGCTTCGCGACCCCTCACCTACCGTCCATCACCTGGGACGGTAAACAGATACAACTAACCACTAACCACTAACCACTTCAACTTCTTGCCTTCGATCGCGGCCAGCGGGGTCTGGCACGATCGCATGGCCACACCGTCGACGGCCACGGTGCACGCACCGCACAACCCTTCGCCGCAGCCGAACTTCGTGCCGGTCAGCTCGAGGTCCCGCGCAGCACCCAGAGCAACGTGCGCGCATCGTCGGTGTCGAGGTGGACCGGGCGCCCGTTGAGTTGGAATCGGATGGCTCGTTTCATCAGCAGCCCTCCAAGGCAGGTTTGTCGGGAGGGAATTCTATAACCCTCGGCGGTCTATTCTGATGTCACACTCGGGACGAGGAGGACTCATCCATGATCAGACGAACGCTCAGACGAACGCTCGGACGAACGCTCGGACGAACGCTCCGCCGTACGCTCTGCCTGCTTCTGCCGCTCGCCGCCCTCGTCGCGGCTCCCCTGTTCGGCCGCGACTGGAGCCAGTGCCCCGGCGTCGTCACGCTCCAGACCACGCAGGTCGTCTACGCGCTCGGCGACACCCACGGCGACTACGACCGGATGGTCGCGCTCCTCGCCGCCGGAAAGCTGATCGACGGCGTTCCGGCCTCACCCGCCCAGGTGAAGTGGGCGGGCGGTAACGCGATTCTCGTCGTGACGGGCGACCTG
Source organism: uncultured Thermoanaerobaculia bacterium (assembly GCA_964650405.1). Lineage (GTDB taxonomy): Bacteria > Acidobacteriota > Thermoanaerobaculia > Gp7-AA8 > Gp7-AA8 > CAZYTO01. Next base: position 705 of record CAZYTO010000084.1, read on the forward strand.
ATCGACAAGTGGAAGCACTCCCTCGACGTCATCGCCTGCCTGCGCGCCCTCATCGCCTCGGCCGCCGCGCAGGGAGGGCAGGTGATCATCTCCGCCGGCAACCACGAAGCAGAGTTCCTCGCCGATCCCCAGGGCAGCAAGACGCAGGAGTTCGCCGGGGAGCTCACGGCCGCCGGGATCCAGCCCGCAGACGTCGCCAACGGCACGGACAGCGCCGGCATCGGCCAGTTTCTCCTTTGCCGTCCGTTCGGCACACGCGTCAACGACTGGTTCTTCTCTCACGCCGGCAGCGCGAAGGGCCGTACATTCACCCAGCTCGGCACCGATATCCAGAGCGGGGTCGACGCGGACGGATACAACACGAAAGTGCTCCTCGGCAAGCAGGGCCTCCTCGAGGCGCGGATGAACCCGCCCTGGTGGCAGAGAGACGGCGACAAGCCCCTCGACAGCATGGCCCGCCTCCTCGGTTACGCCGACGCCCTCGGCGTTCAGCACATCGTCTTCGGCCACCAGCCCGGCACCTACACCTTCAACGACGGCTCCACGCGCAAGAAGGGAACACTCTTCCAGAACTTCGACGGCCTGGTCTTCCTCATCGACACCGGCATGAGCCGCGGCGTGAACTACAGCCAGGGCGCACTGTTGCGCATCGACGGAACGGGAGCGCAGCAGAAGGCGACGGCCGTGTTTCCGGATGGGACGGAGAAGCAAGTATGGCCCTGAGGCCGGCCTGGCACAGGTGCGCTGCACCGGAGAGAAGAAACGACGAGGGACGGCTCACGCGGAGACGCGGAGACCGCGGAGGTTTGCTTTTCTCCGCATCCTCCGCGCCTCCGCGTGATTGTTAGCCTCGTAAGACCCGCACGAACACTGCGAGGTTCTTGGAAGGCCGGCCGGCTAATACGTGAAGCGGGTGTACCTCTTCGTCTTCAAGGACAACTGATAGGCGCTGGTTCCGTCGGCGACGTAAAGCGTGTCGTCCGGTCCCAGGGCGACGCCGGCGAGCGTCCGAAAGCCGGTGGTGATCGCTTCCACTTTCCGGAACGCGCCGTTTTCGAGGCGGAGAATGTAAATGCGGCCGGTGGCCTCGTCGGCCACGTAAAGCGTCTTGAACGTGGCGTCCATGGCAAGCGAGATGGGACGTCCGAGATCGGACGCGGTCTGCTGATACGAGCCGGTCCGCACGTCGACGTCGTACAGTGCTCCGTTACCGGTGTCACCGACGATCACACGGTTGCGGCCCGCGTCGAAAATGACCGGGCCGACGGCCGCGGCCTCGCGGATGTACGCGACGCGCTTCGACGAAGAGCCCTTCTGCTCGAGATCGATCGAATAGACGTAGTTCGTCACGGGACTGGCGACGTACAGGAGATGCCGTGCGTCGTCGACGTCGAAGCTGGCCGCCTGCTCCGGAGTCGCGAACCTCGCATACGGCTTCCCATCGGACGTGTATTGCCAGACCGCGCCGGAGCGGCCCAAGAAGCCGGAGACGAAAACGTACTCGCGCCCTTTCAGTTGTGCCGAGAAGATCTCCACCGGCACGATTCCAAACAGCGCGGGGATCGCGGCCACCTTGCGCTTGGTGGGCTCATCGAGAATCGACACGCCGCCGTTCTTGAGCAGCAGGTAGAGCCGGCCGCCCTGGTGCCAGTCCATGGCGATCGGCCCGTTTGCCGCGGCCAGCGCCACCGTCAGACCCGTCAGCGCCGCCAGGATGCCAAGTACGATCCGTTTCATGCGTTCTCCGCCGCGGCCTTCTGCTGTTTCACCAGGCCGATGTAGCTCAGGACCTCTTTGCCGCCGCTGACGGCGAAGCCGATGAAGAACACCGGCAGGAACTGCCACGGATCGAGGTCGAATTGCAGGATGACGAACTTGCTGCCTAGGGCCACCAGGAGCATGGCGAAGAGCTCGGCCACGAACGAAAAGATGATTCCACGCCCGGCCATGTGAACCATCGCCTTCGAGCCCTTCCACGTACCGGGAAGAAACTGCGCCGCGAGCGTGCCGAGAAGCGATCCGCTGAACAGCGCCACGATCAGGCTGATAAGCGACGGCACGAAGCGCACGGCGATGTTCACCGGCTTCGTCCGCTGCACACCGCCGAGATCACTGCGGTAACTGAGCACGGCCGTGACGGTCTCGTGCACGGCGTCGGGCTTCACCGACCCGAGCGTGGCCATGAGCGTGGGAAATTTCTGTGGCTCGAGTTGCACCCGCACCAGCGAGGTGTCGCCCGGATGAATGCGGATGACGTCCTTCGACGCCGCATCCTGAAGCTTCACATTCGTGGTCGAGACCCAATACGCCGGATGCGAGGCCGTGGCCTGGATGGCCGGTTCGACGAGCAGGTCCTGGTCGGCCAGAAGGCTGTGCAGCGACAGCTCGATGCCCGTCGACTGCGACAGATCGACTTTGGCCGGCGTCGTCACCGAGGTGATCTCGATGAAATCGCGGCTGGCGATGCTGTGCAGCGGCACGTCCAGGGCGCCGTCGTCGGTCTTGGTGCCCACCCGGACGGTGAAGTGCACCGTCTCCGAGCGGTCGAGAAACGCCCCCTGCGTGTAGACCTGCGTCCCGCAGGTGTACCAGACCGGCGGACTGGCCCCGGCCACCGTGACGTAGAACGAGTAGTCGAAGAACTTCCCGAAGCGCGCCGGCTCGATCAGGCTCGGGTCGAAGTAGAGAAAGAACGCGTTCGTCTTCGTCGGCACGCGCTGCAGCTTCTGAAAATCCGCCGGCGGCTGCGTGGCCATGCAGTCGGACTGAAAGTTCGCCTGCAGGTCGGTCTTCTTCACGTCGTCGAAGACGAGCACCCGCTCCACCGCGGCCGCCTCGCCCGCCAGCAGAAAGAGAAAGACCGTCAACGCGAGCAGCCGCTTCATCGGATGCGGAAGTGTCCCACGCCTCCGATCCCTGCTCAAGCATCCCCTTCCAGCCTTTCAGCCTTCCAACCTTCCAGCCTTCACCGGCCGGCGTAAGCCGCCAGATGCTCTCCAGTGAGCGTGGAGCGCGCCGCAACGAGCTTCGCCGGCGTGCCCTCGAAGACGATCCGGCCGCCGTCGTGGCCCGCGCCCGGGCCGAGGTCGATGATCCAGTCGCCGTGCGCCATGACCGCCAGGTGGTGCTCGATGATGATGACCGACTTGCCAGAGTCGACGAGCCGGTCGAGCAGGCCGAGCAACTGTTCCACGTCGGCCAGGTGGAGGCCGGTGGTCGGCTCATCGAGGACGTAGATGCCGCCCTCCTCGGCCATCTGCGTGGCCAGGATGAGCCGCTGCCGCTCGCCGCCGGACAGTGTCGTGAGCGGCTGGCCGAGGCTGAGGTAACCCAGCCCGACGTCCGCGAGCCGGTCGAGGATGGCCTGTGCGGCCGGCGTGCGCGCCTTGCCGGCGCCGAAGAACTCCCGGGCCTCGGTCACCGGCATCGCCAGCACCTGGCTGATGTCACGGCCGCCGAGCTTGTAGTTCAGCACCGCGGGCTGGAATCGCTTGCCCTCGCACTCCTCGCAGGTGGTGGAGACGCTGGCCATCATCGCCAGGTCCGTGTAGATGACGCCCGCGCCGTTGCAATTGGGGCAGGCACCCTCGGAGTTGGCGCTGAACAGCGCCGGCTTGACGCCGTTGGCCTTGGCGAAGGCGTTGCGGATCGGGTCGAGCAGTCCGGTATACGTCGCCGGGTTGCTTCGTCGCGAGCCGCGGATCGGCGCCTGGTCGATCGACACCACGCCGGCTCCTTTCGGCATGCAGCCGTGGATGAGCGAGCTCTTGCCGGAGCCGGCGACGCCGGTGACGACCACGAGCACTCCGAGCGGAATGTCCACGTCCACGTCGCGCAGGTTGTGCGTCTTCGCGCCGCGGATCTTCAGCGTGCCGGCCGGCGTTCGCACCGTCTTCTTGAGCGCGGTCCGGTCGGCGAGATGGCGGCCGGTGAGCGTGCCGCTGGCCTGCAGCCCCGCGACGGTGCCCTCGAAGCAGACCGTACCGCCCGCCGTGCCCGCGCCGGGACCGAGGTCGACGACGTGGTCGGCGATGGCGATCGTCTCCGGCTCGTGCTCCACGACCAGCACCGTGTTGCCCTTGTCCCGCAGCCGCAGCAGCAGCCCGTTCATCCGCTGGATGTCGTGCGGGTGCAGGCCCGTGGTGGGCTCGTCGAAGACGTAGGTGACGTCGGTGAGCGAAGAGCCGAGGTGGCGGATCATCTTCGTGCGCTGGGCCTCGCCGCCCGACAGCGTGCCCGACGGCCGGTCCAGCGAGAGGTAGCCCAAGCCGATCTCCACGAACGAGTCCAGCGTGTGCTGGAGCGTGGCCAGCAGCGGCGCCACCGAGGGCTCGCTGAGACCGCGGACCCATTCGGCCAGGTCGCTGATCTGCATCGCACAGGCCTCGGCGATGTTGACCTTCCGGATCCGGGAGGACCGGGCGGCCTCGCTGAGCCGGGTGCCGGCGCACTCCGGACAGGTCGTGAACGTCACCGCCCGCTCCACGAATGCACGGATGTGCGGCTGCAGAGCTTCTTTGTCCTTGGACAGGAATGATTTCTGGATACGCAGGATCAGCCCCTCGTAGGTGAGGTTGATGCCGTTGATCTTCACCTTGACCGGCTCCCGGCGAAGGAAGTCGTGCAGCTCTTTCTTGCTGTACTTGCGGATCGGCTTGTCCGGGTCGAGGAAGCCTGACTCGGTGAAAAGCCGCACCGACCAGCCGTCCGCGGTGTAGCCGGGAACCGTGATCGCGCCCTCGGCGAGCGACTTGTTCTCGTCATAGAGCTGCGAGAGGTCGATATCGGTCACCGATCCCATGCCCTCGCAGCGCGGGCACATGCCGCCGGTGCGGGTGAACGTCTGTCTCACGGTCTTACTCTCTCCGCGTTCGATGGTGATCGCACCCGTCGCGCGGACCGAGGGGACGTTGAAGGAAAACGCATTGGGCGGGCCGATGTGCGGCTTGCCGAGCCGGCTGAAGAGAATGCGCAACATGGCATTGGCGTCGGTGGCCGTGCCGACTGTTGAGCGGGCATTGGCACCCATCCGCTCCTGGTCGACGAGGATCGCCGTCGTCAGGCCTTCCAGAACGTCGACCTCCGGCCGCGCCAGCGAGGGCATGAAGCCCTGCACGAAGGCGCTATAGGTCTCATTGATCAGCCGCTGGGACTCCGCCGCGATCGTGCCGAATACCAGCGAGCTCTTGCCCGAGCCGGAGACGCCGGTGAACACCGTCATCCGGCGCTTCGGCAGCTCGACACTGACGTCCTTGAGGTTGTTCTCGCGCGCGCCCTGCACGCGGATCAGATCGTGGCTGTCGGCACCATGCAACGCCGGCAATTGCGTGTCTTTCCTCTTGGCCATGCTCGTCGTGTCTCCCATCGGTCAGGCGGCGGGTGTCGGGTAACGGGTAACGGGTAACGGGTAACGGTCACCCGCCCCCGGCACCTCGGCACGCGGTACCCGGCACCTGGTACCCGGCACCCGCCCCCCCGCCCGCTCAGCGCGGCTTCTGGATGCGGATCAGGTTGCCCGCCGGATCGCGGAAGGCGCAGTCGCGAACGCCGTACGGCTGATCGGTCGGCTCCTGGACAACCTCCGCATCTTTGGCCGCCACCTGTGAGAAGACGCCGTCGACGTCGGCAGAGGCCAGCAGGATCGTGGCGTAGCTGCCCTTGGCCATCATCTCGGCGATGGTGCGGCGCTCGTCCTCGGTGATGCCGGGCGTGGCGGCCGGCGGATACAGCACGATGGACGTGCCGGGCTGACCTGCGGGGCCGACCGTGATCCAGCGCGTCTTGCCGTATCCGACGTCGGCTCGGACCTCGAAGCCGAGCTTGTCGCGATAGAAAGCCATGGAGGCGTCCGGATCGTCATGTGGGAGGAAGCTTGCGTGAATTGTGATGTTCATGGCCGTCAAGATAGGTACGCCTCCGGGCCGGCGCTTCTCGATTCCTGATCGGTCGCGTCACTTGTTTCTCCACGCAGGACGGCAACCCCTCCGTCGGGTGCGACTCCTGGCGCCGGTAGACGCTGGGCGACACACCGACCAGCTCGGTGAAGCGAGTGCTGAAGGTCCCCAGCGACGAGCACCCGACTTCGAAGCAGACCTCGGTGACACTGAGGTCGCCGCGGCGCAGCAGGGCCATGGCCCGCTCGATGCGCCTCGTCATCAGATAGGAGTACGGCGACTCGCCGTACGCACGCCGGAACTGGCGGCTGAGGTGCCCGGCCGACATGTTCTCGCCGGCGGCGAGCGCCTCGACGTCCAGCGGCTGGGCGTACTCCCGGTCGATCCGGTCGCGAATGCGGCGCAGCCGCGCCAGGTCGAGCAGGTGCTGCGCTTCGTCGGCCTTGGCGGTCACGCGCCCGATCCTGCCACGTCGCCCCCAAGTTGTCCACGGGCGCAAACACCGAGGAGTGCTCGTCCGTGAGGGCGCTGATGAAATGGTTGACGGAGCTCACGCCGTCGGAGCCCAGCACGATCTGGTGCGTGTCGAACGTCCCGCCCGGACAGCTACCCGGCCCTCCCGCCCCGGCCGGACTACAGACGGAGATCGAGGCAATGGCCGGCGGATGCGTCTGCGCAAACGCAGGCAGTGCGGGGGCAACGACGGCCAAAGCCCATGCGGGCAGGGAACGGCGTACGTCCAAATTCGAGCCCTCCAGACAAAGCGAAGGCTCCGTTCCCCTGCCCCCGGACCGCCCCAATTAACCGCGGCGGGGGTACACCAAAAGCCGGCAGCCGGCCTAAGCGTTCAACGAACCTGGCGAAGGGAACTGGGAAAGCCGGCCATGACGTGCTGGTTACGTAGTGGTGCTGGCTGGCTGATACGATTGTCCGCTGACGACTCGGAAACCCTGATGACACCCTTTTCGCTCCTCCTCACTGCTGCCCTCCTGGCCGGCGCACCCCCGCAATCGCCTGGGGCCGCCGCCGGCCCGGCCCACCCGTCGCCGGCGATCGTCGCCGTTCCACCAGTCGTTCCACCGCTTGCGGCTGCCAGCCCGCTGCATGTGTCCGGTGTGGAGAATGCCTTTCAGGTGAGCGCGTCTCTCTTCCGAGGAGCACAACCGTCGGAGCCTGGTCTGGCCGAGCTCAAGAAGCTCGGCATTTCGGTCATCGTCAACCTGCGGGAGCGGGGATCCGAAGTGGAGTCCGAACGCAAGCTGGTGGAGGCTCTCGGCCTTCGCTACGTCAGCATCCCGGTCGGCAGCTGGTCGGCCCCGGCCCGGGAACAGGTCGTGGAGTTCCTGACGCTGCTCCGCCGCTCTCCCGGCGACAAGATCTTCGTCCATTGCCACCTCGGCCGCGACCGCACGGGCGTCATGATCGCTGCGTACCGTGTCGCCGAGCAGCACTGGTCCGCCGGTCAGGCCATCGCGGAGATGCATACCGCAGGCTTCCACGCCCTTCTGCAGCCTCAGATGTGGGCATTCGTGAAACGCTTCCCGGAGGCATTCGCCACGGAGGCGGTGTTCCTGCCGTTCCGGCAGGCAAAATCGCTGGCGGCGCTGAACACCGAGTAGGGCACGACTGCGTCGTGCCGAACCCCGTCCGTAGGTGTCATCGGTCAACATGTGCCTCGGCCCAACCACCGGGAATCCGGCGCGACGCAGTCGTGCCCCACGCCGTCGCCGCGCAGCGCCCGCTTACCGCAGCGGAATCGACTGCGCGTGATGGAAGTGGTCTTCCGGGTCCCACCGCTGTTTGACCTTGACCAGGTTGCGCGTGTTCTTCCGGAAGTTGTCGAGGAAATAGAGCCAGAGCGCACGGTCCACGTCTCCGCGCTCGTGGGTGCCGAGCACATTGTCGGGATAGTTGTAGTAGCAGCCGTCGACCGTGCCGGTGTGGTCGCGGGCCGGGTCAGGCGTGCCGCCGTATTCGGCGTAGACCTCGCGATAGAAGTCGTTGATCCACTGCAGGTGTCCCTCGGCCTGCGTGCTGTAGGGCGGCCGGTCGCTCTCCCCCGGCCGCGAGTCGTTGTTCCAGTACGTCTGGTATTGCAGCTTCAGGATCGAGCTGCGTTGCGGCACCGGCGTGGCATCGGACGCCCGCCGGTTGATCGCGCCGCCGTAGCTGTCCACCTGCAGCAGCGACTGGCTCATGTCGCCGGGCGGCAGGCCGGGCGGGGTCGTGTTCAGCCATTTGTAGATGGCCTCGATCTGCTGCGCCGGGAAGCCCTTCTTCATGTAGGCCGATTTGTACTTCCCGAACTGGTTCGGCCCCGAGCCGTTCAGCGTCTGCAGCGCCTCCAGGTAGGTGAGGTGCTGCGCCGATTCGGTGGCCGGCAAGGTCGTCATGTAGCCGGGATGCCCCCCCAGCGGCTTGTTGAGCGGCACGACCGGCGCAACCTCGCCCATCCGCTTCCTCGCCTCCTGCACGGTGGCCTCGGCACGCTGGCGATGCTCCGCCAGGCCGGCGCCGGGAGCCGAGACCATCTGCACCACGAGCCCGATCTGCCCGGCGGAGAAGTGATTGAGCTTCAGAAGCGTGAAGTCGGTGTCGGGCATCTGCGCAACGTAGCCGGCGTACGCCGTCAGCAATTGGGCGAACGCGCTCCGGTCGAGGTCCGCCCAGTTCCACGCCAGCGTCCCGATCGTGGCGTACGCCGGCGCGTCGGGCAGTTGCGCGAAGTAGTAGCGCACGATGACGCCGAAATTGCCGCACCCGGCGCCGCACAAGGCCCAGAAGAGGTCCCGCTCGTCCTGCGTCCCGCTCTCCGCCGACACATGCCGCAGCTCTCCCCGCCCACTCCCCCCGTCCCACGTCACGATGTCGACAGCGCTCAAGTGATCGACCGTCAGCCCGTGCAGCCGCGACAGCAGCCCATACCCGCCGCCGGTGATGTGTCCCCCCGCCCCGACCGAATAGCAGCTCCCCGCCGGCAGCGTCTTGTTGAACCCATTGAGCAGCGTCCGGTACACCGTCCAGTTCTCACACCCGGCATCGACGAAGTACGCCTTCCGCGCCGGGTCGAACCCCACCTGATTCAACGCCGACATGTCGATCACCGCCCGTGTCGTGCCGTTGTACACAAAGTCTTCATAGCAATGCCGCCCCGACGTCACCTTCACATTCCGCCCATGCCCCCGGATCGCCGCCGTCACGCACTCCGCCACCTCCGCTGGATGTCTGGGGACGTACACCGCCAGCAGCCCGTGCGCGAACCAGCGACGGTCGAAGCCCTGGCGATCGCTGAGGATGACGGGACGGGTGGCGGTGGGCGGGTTTGGGTGGGTCGTGACGGCTCTCCCTTCGGGACTAGGGTACTCCGGACCTTTATCCGTCGCTTCACCGTGTCCTTTCCCTCGACCTGGACACCCTGTACGGCCGTACTTGGGCGATGCTCATTGCTCCTATCCTTCAGGCATCTGCGCCCCTCAACTCGTCCTCCTCACGCCGGGGAACGCTGTTCACGTCGGACCGCAGTTGCCGGACATTCCCGTAGCGATCCGCTTGACAGCTCGCAACGAGCTCCTGGTGGCAACGACAGGCAATCTTCTGCGAATCGATCCTGTGAGCGGTGTGGTGCTGGCGGCGCCCGCGATTCCGGTCAATGGTTCGGAGCGTGCAATTGACGTCGACAGCGACAGCACTGGCTGCACGGGAGCCGTGGCACTGTCAACCCGGATCCTGCTAGTCGAGCTCTGCGCGAGCGATCCTGCCTGGAGTGATCTCGTTCTTGACGTGACTTCACAGAAAGACGGCGACTTCCAAGGCGTCAGATTTGCCAGGAACGGCGATCTGTTCGTGTTGTCGCGCGCCTTGCGCCGAGTCGACCGGCACGGATCGGTAAAACAAACGTGGTCGCTATCTCTCGGCGGTTCGTGCGCGATGGACATCGACGACGCGGAGAGGTACGCCGTCTTGGGGTGCGGAACGATGTTGTCGCGTCTCGACCTGACGAGCGGTGCGATGATGACAACCCAGGCAAAAAACGCGCAGTACATCCGAGGCGTCAGCATTCGGCGTGAGGCGCGGCCTTCGTACCATCGACGCGCAGCGAAGCATTAGAGCGGCATGGAACAGGACTCGGTTCCGCGGAAGACTTCGCGCCGGGCGGGGTGATGGCGGCGGAGTGTGGGGGCCGGCGCGCAGACCATGCTGCGCGCCGGCGCCGGGAATCAACCCTGGAAGCGGAAGCCGATGAAGTAGTACCGGCCGTTGTCGTACACGGCCCGAGGACGGAACTTGTCGGTGTCGAACTGCACGATCTTCTGGTTCGTGAGGTTGACGCCGTCGACCGTGAATGTGATGCCGCGGAAGACGTTGAACGCCAGTGACGCGTCCAGCGACTTCAGCGCGTCCTGATTCAGCCGCGTCGAGCGGTCGAACGTCACGAAGAACGCCGAGCGGTAGCTGTAGGCCAGGCGGGCGGCGAACTTCTCGTTCTCGAAGAAGCCGACCAGATTTCCGGAGTTCTTCGAGTTGCCCGGGATCTGGAGGCCGGGATCGTCGGCAGAGGCGTCGGAGTAGGTGTAGTTGCCCTGGATGCCGAATCCGTGGGCCAGCTTCTGCAGCAACGCCAGCTCCATTCCCTTCACCTTGCCGCCGCCGCCGTTCACGCGCTGATTGATCGTGAACTGGCAACTGTACCGGTTGGGAAACGCCGTCGTGAAGGCCGGTGTGCAGAGCGACAGGTTGGGCGTATCGGTCTGGACCAGAAAGGCCTGCTGCACCGGGTGGTCGGTGATGAACGACTGGATCTTCTTGTAGAAGACCGCGCCGGTCAAGACCTCGTCTTTCCCGTGGTACCACTCGAGGGAGGCGTCCGCCTGATTGGCGCGGTACGGATCGATGTTGGGATCGCCACCCTGACCGGTGAGGGAACCGGGGTTGAGGGTCACGCGCGGCGAAACGTCGGTGAAGTCCGGGCGCGCCATCGTGCGGGCTGCGGCAACGCGCAGGACGAGCTCCGGGCTGAGATTGCGCGAGAAGTTGGCGCTGGGCAGATAGTCCCAGTAGCCCCGGTTCGCCGAGACGTGGGTGAAATTGCCGAAGGCGTTCTGGATCTCCCCAGCCCCGCCGACGACATTGCCGGTCGAGGTCTGGTCCGTGTGCACGAGGCGGAGGCCGACATTCCCCTTCCAGTCGCCCGCCTTCAGGTTGGCCATGGCGTACCCGCCGCCGACCTTTTCCTCCACCGAAAAGACCTCGGGCGGATTCGGGATGCGATTTCCGGTGAAGGCGCCGGAGAGAATCTTCTCCACACCCTTCCGGTCGACCGTCCAGTAGGAGGTCAGCGTTCCGGACGCGGCCAGGCCGCTGAGGAAGTCGCCCGGGGTGAGACCCGCGGCAAAGTTGGAAGGCAGGCACGGACCGCCGCCGCAGCCGGTGGCCGACAGCGGGAGGAAGAAGCCGCCGTAGGTCGTGGCCTCGAAGTCCGTGTCGCGCTTGTGATCGGTGTACTTCACGCCGAACTTGACCGACTTCAGCGGGCCGGCGCTCAGATAGTGCTCGGCGTCGGCGTAGGTGTAGTTTTCCTTGTCGAGGTTCGTGATGTGGTGCAGCGACGCGAAGTCGAACTGCATCGCACTCGGCTTTTTCGGATCGAGGTTGAGGAACTGCACCTGCGGCGTGCCGCCGCGAAGGTCGTAGTGGAACGCAGCCGGCGCGCCAAACTCGACGAACGGCTGCGAGTCGGTGTCGCCGTTCGCCTTCGTGTAGCCGTTGTCGAAGTGGAAGACCCAGAACTGGCTCGGCGTGTACGTGCCGTCGAGGTCGCCGTACCACGTCCTGGCGAACGCCTTGCGGTCGATGGCGTCGTAAACGGCGCCGCGGCCGCCCGGCGTGGACGTGATCACGCCGGCCACGACCGTGTCGCCGACCACGGTGGGACTGGTGAGCGTGCCGCCGCCGCCGAGGGCGTTGGAGCCCCAGGCCAGGTAGTTCGCGTTGATGTTGTTGGCGCCGAAGCGGGACCAGAAGCCGTTCAGGTTGAGCTCGAAGTGGTCCGTGGGCTTGAACTGATATTCGCCGTTAAAGGCCTTGCGCTCGCGCTCCTGCTGAAAAAGCGCCGAGCCGATGAGCGACGGAACGAGCAGGTTGGTTCCGGTCTGCGGGAAGTAGCCCAGGACCTCGACGCCGTCGCGGCGGATGTTGCGCTTGTCGAGAATGCCGGAGAGGAGGACGCCCATGTTGTTCGCGTCGTTTTTCCAACTGTACAGGAGGGAGAGGTTGGGCTTGTTCGTGTTGGACTTCTCCGTATACGCGTCCTGGATTGAGCCGGCGTATACCCCCGGTTTGAGGTCGAGCGGCTTGCGGGTCCGGACGTCGATCGTGCCGCCGATGCCTCCTTCGTCGAGCTCCGCGGTCGGGCTCTTGTAGACCTTGAGCAGTCCGATGAGCTCCGAAGGCAACAGCAGGTAGTTGAAGCTGCGCGTGGCAGCGAGCTGTTCGAGCACGAACCAGTCGGCGACGGCGACATTGTGCCCGTTCACGGTGGTGTGGACGAGGTTCGGCGCCACGCCGCGCAGCGAGACGCGCTCGCCTTCGCCGAACTCGCGGTTGATGACCACTCCGGGGACGCGCGACACCGCTTCGGCCAGGTTCTTGTCGGGGAGCTTGTTCACGTCCTTGGCGGCCACGGCGTCGACGATGGCGTCCGCCTCGCGCTTGACCTTCACCGCTTCAGCAAGCGACTCCGAGAGGCCGACGACGGTAATCTCCTCCGTGACGGGAGGCTGCTGCGCTTGATCGGCTGCTTTCGCCGGCTGCGGAGCCGGTTGTGGAGCCGGTTGCGGAGGAGTCTGTGCCGGCTCGCTGGCGTCACTCACTTCGGAGCCTCCAGCGGAACGCCCGATCCGGCCGGCCGCTTCACCCCTGCTGTGGGCACGTACTTCGATCGTCTTTTCGTTCAGCGGCTGAAACGTCAAATCCGTGCCGCTCAAAAGACGGGAGAGTGCCGCTTCCGTCGTGAACCGTCCTTCGAGCGCCGGAGCGCGGCGCCCATTGACCGCTCTGGAGAAGCAGACAATCTGAATGCCGGACTGTTTGGCGAATTCCTGGAGGGCCTGGTTCAACGGTTGTGCGTCGATATTCAGCCGGAATTCGGCAGGCTCTCGTCCGTTCGCCTGCGCATGCGCCAATATGAGGCAGGTGAGGGTAACTGCAATGACTCTGACGACGACTCTACCAGCCATGTTCTAGACCTCCCCGCGTGGTGAAGTTGATTCTTTCAATGGATCTTTGTAGTAGTAGAGCGTTTTACTGCTCAGTCTGGCCCCCCTCGGGGCGAAGATTCTTCGACGCGAACGGCCACTGGACCATCGCCGCCCGTTTCTGCGCTGGATTTGTCGACGCGAACGCCGGGAATGTGGGACAGGAACGCGAGGAACGATTCCGGGTCGTTTGCGTCGAAGACTCCCGTGATTTCCTGCCGCCGCAGCTCAGGGTCCATGATCCTCACCTGGAGCCGGTTGTAACGGTTGAATTCCTCGGCGACCTCGCCGATGGGGCGGTCGTCGAAAATCAGGCGTCGCTGCGTCCACGCAGTGACAGGCGCGACGTTCTTGACGCGCTCCAGTGCGCCCATTCCGGACGCGGTGACGATCACGCGCTCGGAGGCAGCCACGCTGGCGGGAGTGGCTGGTCTCTGTAATAGACGCCGCAGATCGGCGCCTCGCTGCTGTACGAGAACGCGACCCTCCAGAACGGTGACCGTGGTGCGCTCTCCCCGCCGATCGACGTTGAAGCGCGTACCGACGGCGCGGATCACGGTCGTACCTGCAATGACCTCGAACGGCCGCCTGGAATCGTGCGCAACTTTGAACAGCGCCTCTCCCTGGACGAGGCGAACCACGCGCCGATCGCGCCGGAAATCGACCTCCACTTTCGACAGCGTATTTAGAGTGACCACGGAGCTGTCCTCCAGAATCACCGATCGCTGTTCTCCCAATGCCGTGTGATAGCTTTCCGGACCACGCATGTAGGTCCAGACGGCGGCTACGACGAACGTCAGGACCGCCGCAACGCCGGCCGCGAGCGCGCGGCCGAATTTGACCGGCAGTCGCTCCCGGAGAGCCGTACGGCGCGCCTCAAAAGGGGACTTGCGCTCGAGCGGGATGATTTCTGCGGACGCGGTCCTGGCCTCTTCGATGAGCGACTCCGTGGGTACGTCCGGCCACCGTACGTCGCCGGTACGGAGTGCGCTGTGGAGAGATGCCAGGCGTAAATAGGCTTCGACACGCTCGGGAGAGCGCGTCACCCATTCTGCGAATGCACGATGTTCGTCGGCAGTGCAGCCGTCGCTGTGCAGCGTCACCCACCATTGCGCTGCTTCTTCGGAAATGGCTGCTGCCGTGTCGAGTGCGCCAAAGTCATGGGATTTCATACAGTCGGCTTTCCATTAGAACCGTAAGCCCCGGCGGAGGCGCTCATAGCCGTGGGCGAGGTGGCGTTTGACTTGTCGTTCGGTGAGCCCCAGCAGCCGCGCGATCTCCTTGCTGGCTCGCTCGTCGCGCAGTTTCAGAACGAGAACCGCGCGGGTCATCGGTGAGAACGTCGCCAGGACCTGGTCGAATCGCTCCTGAAGAATTCTCTGGTCCAGCTCGAGCTCAGGCGTCCGCTCGTCGACGAGCAGGTCCTCTTCCACCGTCGTCTGCAGATCTTCGCGAGGATGGCTTTCCCGCCACTCGGCGACGATATGGCTGGCCACGCGGATCAGGTACGCTTCCGGGTTGCGTACCTGGCGAAGGTCAGGAGAGCGCAGGAGCCGGAGATACGTCTCTTGTGCCAGGTCCTCGATGTCGACGGCCATTCGGACCCGCCGCCCGAGAAACCGAAGCAGATTCCGGTTCCATCGTTGGCGCCAGCTCGCGATGAGGAGATCGTTGGACATCGTCTCGTTGCCGTGACCGGAAAGGTCATCGCCTCCATCTCTGTAGAGAGCAAATCCCGAAGTTTGGCCCCCCGGCTGCTGCCGGGTGCCGGCCCCGAGGGTCGCTGGGAGAACCGCCCGTACGTGTGGATACTAAGCTAATACGAATTAGCAGCCCATGCAAGTGCCGTATACTGGTACGTATGTCGGTGCGCATGAAGGACATCGCCGCGGAATTGGACCTGTCCCAGACCACCGTCTCGCACGTTCTTCGCGGCCGCGACGCCGAATTCCGGATCGGAGCGGACACCGCCCGCCGCGTCCGCGAGGCGGCCCGGCGCCTCAACTACCGGCCCAGCGCGATCGCCCGCAGTCTGAAAGCGCACCGCGCCTATTCCATCGCCCTGGCCGCCGGCGATCTGGCCAATCCCTTCTGGGCCGGCCTGGCCGTGGCCGCGCAGCAGGAGGCCGAGCGTCACGGCTACATGCTCATCGTCTATCACACCGCGGAAGCGCTGGAGAAGGAGCACCAGCTCGTAGAGATGCTTCGCCAGAGGCGCGTCGACGGTCTGATCCTCTCCCCCGCGCATCTCAAGCCGCGGCACCTCGCGGCGCTGCGTGAAGAAGGCCGTCCGTTCGTGCTCGTCGACCGAGCCATCGGCGGACTGGCCGTTCCCTCCGTCGTCACCGACAGCATCGCCGGCCTGCAGCTCGCGGTCGATCACCTGGCCGGCAAAGGGCACACCCATATCGGCTACCTCGGTGGGCCGACGCACATTCCGACGTTTCGCGATCGCCTGGTCGGGTTCCGCCGGGCCATGGCCAAGCACCGGCTCGCGCCGGGCTCCTGCGTCACGGCCGCATCCGACCCCGAGGCCGCGCACAACGCGGCGCTGCGCCTGTTGAAGCGGCGGCCGGCGGCCACGGCCGTCATCGCCGCGAACTTCTGGTTGACCGTCGGACTTCTTCGCGCTGCGCCGGACGACGTGGTCGTCGTCGGTTTCGACGACATCTATCTCGCCGACCTCCTGCGACGGCCGGTCACCACCGTCGTCCAGCCGCTGGAGAAGCTCGGTCAGCAGTCCGTGCGCCTCCTGCTCGAGGAGATCGACAAACCGGGACGGCGGCGCAACATCGTGCTGGCGCCGCGGCTGATCGTGCGCTGAAGAGACCATGCGAACCGCGCTTGCTTCCGCCGCTCTCGCTCTGTTGCTTTGTACGGCCTGCCGGACGATCTCCCCCCCACAACCCATGCCGGCCGTGCCGGTGATCCCCGCCCCGGCGGACGTCCAGGCCCTCCGCGGCAGGTTCACCGTGACGGCGGAGACGGCCATTGTCGTGACGGGTGACGCCAGGGTCGAATGGACCGCGCGCTATTTCGCGGGCCTCCTGGCGCGTACGCAGGGTCTCTCGCTGCCGGTGGTGCACGCTCCGGCCGCCGGCGCGATCTCGTTCGCGCTCGACGCGGACCGGAGCGATCCTTCCGGTGAGGGATACCAGTTGCGCATCACCCGTCGCGGCATCCTCGTCACGGCCCGGGACCGGCGCGGGCTGCTATACGGAGCGGTCACGCTGTGGCAATTGCTGACGGCCGGTGACGGGCGGTCCGGGCCCGTCCGTCTGGAGGCGATGCAGATCCGCGATGAGCCGCGATTCGCATGGCGTGGCTTGCTGCTCGATTCGGCGCGGCACTATCAGTCGCCGGAGTTCATCGAGCGCTTCCTCGACACGATGGCCCTGCACAAACTCAACATCCTGCACTGGCACCTGACGGACGATCAGGCCTGGCGGCTCGAGATCAGGAAGTACCCGAAGCTGGCGGAGGTCGGCGGCTGGCGCGTGCCGGCGGGAGCGGCACCGCAACCGAGGATCGGCGGCATCTACACACAGGACGTCGTCCGGCATCTCGTTGCATACGCCGAGGAGCGCGGCATCACCATCGTCCCGGAAATCGATATTCCGGGACATGCCACTACCGCCATCGTCGCGTATCCGCAGCTTGCCTCCACCGACCAGCCGCCGGCGGCCGTTCCGGCGGATTGGGGCGTCTATCGCAATCTCTACAACGCCGACGAATCGACCTTTGCATTTGTCGAAGATGTCCTCGAGGAAGTGCTGGCGCTCTTCCCGGGCACGTACATTCACGTCGGCGGCGATGAGGCGGTGAAGGACCAGTGGCGCGCCTCGCCGGGCGTCCAGGCGCGCATGCGCGCCCTCGGCATCGAAAACGAAGCGAAGCTGCAGAGCTACTTCGTGCGCCGCATCGAGGAGTACCTGAGCGCCCGCGGCCGGCGCTTGATCGGCTGGGATGAGATCCTGGAAGGGGGCATCGCCCCGAAGGCGACGGTCATGTCGTGGCGCGGCATCGATGGCGCCGTGTCCGCCGCGCGCTCCGGTCACGATGCCGTGCTGTCGCCGGCGCCCACGCTCTACCTCGACAATCGCCAGAGCCTGAGGCAGGACGCCCCTCCCGGCCGGGGAAGGGTCGTGTCGATCGATCAGATCTATGGGTTCGAACCGCTCCCGCCGCAGCTCACCGCGGACGAACAGAAACACATCCTCGGTTTGCAGGGGAATCTCTGGACGGAGCACATCCGCACGGAGCCGCGCGTGGAATTCATGGCCTGGCCGCGCGGCGCGGCGGTCGCGGAAGTGGGCTGGTCGCGGCGCGAACGGCGGGAGTGGCGCGGGTTCGTGACCCGCCTCGGCCCTCAGGCCCGTCGCTATGAGAGGCCCGGCGGGCGCAGCGCCCCGCTCGACCTGGCCCTCCCCCATCCCGCGGCCGGTGCGGCGTACCTGACCGCCGGGCCCGGCCGCAGCCAGCACCAGCCCCAGCTCCGCAGCGAAAAGATCGCGCTCTCGCTCGAGGACGACGGGCCCATCGACGGCGAACGCGCCGTCTACCTCATTGACGTCATGAACCCCTGCTGGATCTACACCGGGGCCGATCTCTCCCGCGGAGCCACGCTCTCCGCGGCGGTCGGACAGGTTCCGTTCAACTTCCAGATCGGTGACGACGTGAAGAAGATCGAGCTCCTGCCGCCGGCCACGCCGGAAGGGGAGCTCCAGGTCTTCACGACCGGCTGCTCAGGCACGCCCATCGCGTCGCTGCCGCTCGCCCCGGCCGCGAAGCGAACGGACGTGACGGTCCTGCCGCCCGTCACCCTCGAGCCGCGCGCCGGAGCGCCGCAGGACCTCTGCTTCCGCTTCACGCAGCGCGGCGTCGATCCGATGTGGGCCATCCGGTGGATCGAGGTCCGTCCATGATTCTCGTCGCGCCTCTCGACGGCTGGTGCAGTCCGCTCGAGGAAGTGCCGGATCCCGTCTTCTCCGGACAGATGATGGGAGACGGCGTGGCCATCGACCCGACCAGCGCCACTCTCTGCTCGCCCTGCGACGCCGAAGTGGTCACCGTTGCCGTTGCCCGGCACGCGGTGACCCTGCGCGCGAAGAACGGAGGCCAGCGTGGACTCTGGTCAAAGCTCGGCAGCTACCGCATCGTTTCGAGCATGCTGACGCGCTGGAGCGTCTGGCAGCAGCAAGGAGATTGCCTGCAAGCACTTGCTTACCGGCCAGAACGGCGGATTGCAGTTTTCGCGGCAGCTTGATTGGTGCCTCCACTCGCACATTTCTCTGCCCAACTACTCGCCATCCCACTCCCAGGTGCCTCCGAGCGCATGGACGATCGTTTCGAGAGGG
>CAZYTO010000085.1:0-19009 GCA_964650405.1 uncultured Thermoanaerobaculia bacterium
CGTGTTGACGATCACCAGGAACCGCGGTTTTTTGAACCATTTCGTCGTCGCCGACGACGCCGTCGGCGGGGTGGAAAGGGCGGGAACGCGTCGTATCCGATCGACGGCGGAACTAACCATCATAAGCCCGGTTTTTCGACGACACGCCCCTTCCGCCGCCCGCCCGGCCGCCGCCGGCGAGTCTCAATGCGTGTTGTAACGCCGCCGTAACCGGCGGCGAGCGCGCTTCGCGCGCGATGACGTCGCCGGTCGACTCGTGGTCCATTTTTCGTCGGTTTTCCGCGATCGTCCACACCCCGATGTCTCTGAGACCACAGTGCAGGTAGAGCCGGACGTCGGGTGGCTTGCCGGCGGCGAAGCGCGCGAAACCCTGCAGGGTGAGGTCGAGCCGCTTTCGCGGCTGATTCCGATTGGCATTGAGGACCCAGAATCCATCCCACAGCTCGGGCCGGTCCGGGAAGAGCGTCCTGCGCGCCTCGAGCCTGTCGGTGGGGAAGAAAGCTCCGCGATCGAGGCCGTGCGGAATCACGTGAGCGGACAGCGGTTGCACGGCAGCGCGCGCGAATTCGGTGAACACGACCAGTGCGTCGAGCGGCGCGAGCGCCTCGCGCAGCCAGGGCTGCGCTATGGTGCCGTCGAGAGGACAGTACCCGATCAGGGGAGGGCGGTGCGTCGCGCGCCGGAGAGGGTCGAAGTAGCGGCTGATCACCCAGATGTCGTTGTACAGCACGATGGCCGCTGGCCGGAGCTCATCCGTCAACGCCGTCAGGCGTGCTTCGGCGTAAACGTCGTGAGCGGCGTCGTTGCGGTGAAGCGTCCATGGTCCGGCCGTCTCTCCCGCGAAGCTGTCGATGCCGAGGACGTGGACGTCGAAATGGCCGGCCAGGTGGCCGGCCATCGCCCGTGTGACGCGGGCAAGCCCCGTTTTCTGCGAGGCCTGCCCGACGATCAGAAGGGTGCTGCCAGAGCTCACTTCGCCGCCTTCGCGGCGCGAAGGCCCCGGCCGTGCTGGAAGAAGAGCGACGTCGCGTTGAGGTTGGCAACGCGGTGCGTCAGATCGAACACGAAATCTTCCGTCGCCCCGCCGCGCGCTCCCTTGCTGCCGGCGAGCGTGTAGCACATCTTGCCGCTCGCGGACGATGTGGCCCCGATGTACTTCTTCCACTCGGTCAGCTTCGCCCCGCAACTGGTGAGCCATCCCGTGACCTCATTCGGCGGATAGAAGATCGGGCTGAGGCCGAAGACGGAGACCGCGCAGAGGTACTTCGACTGCGGAACGGCCGAGACGTCGCGATGGAGGTCGACCCACATCTTTCCGACGTTGGGGATGTTCTCCGGGTTGACGTAATACGCCTTGTTGAAGATGACCTTGAGCGTGTCAGGGTCGAAGAGCACCACCTGGACGCCCTCGACGTCCACGTCGCGGGTAACCGGCACCGGCAGATCCGGGGTCATCTTCACGACACCCTCGGGACCGATGATCGTCGCGGACGACGTGAAGGCGCGCTGGGGGGACTGCGGCGTGGCCACGCGGTCCGCTTTGACCACCATGCCGCCGGACAGGTAGGCCGCAAGGGCCTCGTCCATCGCTTTCTTCCGTTTGGCCGTGGCCACGGTGCTGATCGGCCGGAGGTTGAAGCCGGTCTGCCCCGGCTTGTTGGCCAGCGAGTCACTCCAGGCCTTGAACGCCTCGCCCTTCCAATCGCCGAACGCCGGCGAGAGCAGATCGAGCGAACTGTTGCCGCCCTGCGTCCGCAGCCGGACCACCCGGCTCTCCGACCACTGCTTCCCGAGCTTCTGCCAGTTCGCGTCCGCCTCGGCCTTCGTCCTGGCGAAGATTCCCTTGTATTCGAGCTCGAGGTGTGTCTGCACCTTCGTCTCGTTCGACTCGAAGCTCTTCTCCACGGCCACGTAGTAGTAGATGCTGCCGCCGAGCTTCACCTGGTGGACGAAATGCGTGCCGTAGATGTCGTAGAAGGCGAAGAACTCATCCTCGTTGCCCTTGAAGGTCGCCGGCAGGGCGTTCAGCTCGTCTTTGAAGTCGGACGTGAACCAGTCCGAGCCCTGCTCCCGCAGCTTGACGAACCCAGCCTCGTTCCATGCGTCGACGAGCGAGTAGTGGTAGCTCTTGTCGGACGTCGAGACTTGCGAATACGACGCATCGAAGTGGCCGGTGAAGCCGAAGCCGGACGCCGTGATCCCCGCCTTCCCGGAGAAGTAGTCCTGCACCAGTTGGCGGTCGGAGAAGACCTTGGTGACGCCGTCGTTCTCCGGCTTGATCTCGACGGCCATGTTGGCTGGAACTCCGTAGACCGTCGTCCCGATCGTGACCTGCCCGCTGTTCGGGCCTTCCTTGAAGATTCGCCTCGTCGTTGACTGCTCGTCGTACCTCATGGTGATGGCGCATCCGAAACCTAATGTCGCGGACGCTGGGACGGTATCCATACACGCGTCGACTTTCTTTGATGCTCACGAGGGACTGACGAGGATTCCGTTTTTCCCGTATGCCTCGATGAAAACTTTCGGCGGATCAACGAAACAAGACGCCACGAACGCGTCAAAGTACCTGAGGCGACACTTGGGGGGCAGAGCACGGCTACACTTCAAGCCACCGCGCGATCGTTACGCAATCCCTCGATCCGATGCCCGCTACGTACCAGCGCGGCGAATTCCTCGTCTTGCCTCTGGTCTGCTGGCCTAGAGCTCACGACTTGCGCAGCAGATCGCGGTAGGCATCGATGGCGTCGCTCGCCGTCGGCTGATCGAGAACCGAGGCGAGCTGATCGAGGTCGATGCCGGGCAGGACGCGGCTTTCGCTGACCGGCTCGTAGCTTTCGCCTCGCAAGGCATGGGCGGTCAGCTTGCCGCGACGCCAGATCCACACCTCGCGAACGCCGAGCTTGCGGTAGATCTCCAGCTTGTCGATGCTGCCGGAGGTGTAGATCACCTCGATGGCCAGATCCGGACGCGTCGCTATCTCCCAGGGCGGGCCGAAGACGAAGCACTCATCAGGCTCGATGCCGCGGGCCACTTTCCTGTCCTTGAGAGTCCAGGATCCGATGCCATCGAACTTGATGCCGCGCTCCTGACACCACGTCGCCACCAGACTACCGATACGAAACTTGAGTCGCTCGTGGCTGTCGCCGGGGCTCATGATTTCCAGTACCCCTTCGAGGTACCACATGCGCGGACTGGAGTGTTCTCCGCGTTCCTCCAGGGCCCGCTCGAATTCTGCCCACGAGACGCCGCGGCGGACCACGAATTGATCGTCGTCTTCGCGCCGATGGACTGGGTCAAGAGCGACGGCTTGCACGAATTCACTATAGCTCACCCCGGCCGGAAGTACGCCCGGTCCAGCGCGCGGTACTGCACCGCCTCCGACACGTGCGCCGATTCGATCGCTTCGCATCCGGCCAGATCGGCGATGGTCCTCGCCACTTTGAGCACACGGTCGTACGCGCGAGCGGAGAGGCCGAGGCGGGAAAGAGCGGAATCGAGCAGCCGGCGGGAGGGAGCGTCGAGCTCGCAGAAGCGCCGCAACTGTTTCGCGGTCATCTCCGCATTGGAGCGTGTCTGCGAGCGGCGGAAGCGCTCGCGCTGGATCGCGCGCGCCGCTTCGACTCGGGCGCGGATGCCGGCGGACGGCTCGCCCGGCGTATTGGAGGCGATCTCCTCCGGCGCCAGGGCCGGCACTTCCACCTGCAGGTCGATGCGATCGAGCAGCGGGCCGGAGATCTTTGCGAGGTAGCGCGCGATCTGTTGCCGGCTGCACGAGCAATCCCGGCGCGGGTCGTTGAAGAAGCCGCAGGGGCAGGGATTGAGCGCGCAGGCCAGGGTGAAGCGGGAGGGGAACGTCAGCGTGCGCGCGCTGCGGGCGATGGTCACAAGGCCGTCTTCCATCGGTTGGCGCAGCACTTCCAGCGTGTCGCGGCGGAACTCGGCCAGCTCGTCGAGGAAGAGCACGCCGTGGTGGGCCAGGCTCACCTCGCCCGGTTTCGGGTTCGTCCCGCCGCCGACGAGGCCCGGCGTGGAGATGGTGTGGTGCGGTGCCCGGAACGGCCGCCGCGAGATGAGGCCGCTCCCGGCTCGCAGCGTTCCGGCCACGGAGTGGATCTTGGTCGTGACGATCGACTCCTCGAGGGTGAGGCGCGGCAGGATCGAGGGCAGGCGCTTGGCCAGCATGGTCTTGCCAGAGCCGGGCGGACCGATCATGAGCACGTTGTGCCCGCCCGCGGCTGCGACCTCCAGGGCCCGCTTCGACTGCGCCTGGCCGCGCACGTCGGCGTAGTCGGCGCTCTCGATGATGTCGTTCAGCACCGGCACCGACTGCGCCGGGGCGATGGTCGTGCTGCCCATCAGGTGCGCGACGAGCTGGGGCAGGTTGCGCACGCCGATGACCTTGACCGACTGCACGGCCGCGGCTTCGTTGGCGTTCTCGGCGGGGACGATCAGCTCCTTCACGCCGGTGTCGCCGGCCAGGTCCGCCGACACGGACAGCGCGCCGCGGACCGGGACGAGCGTGCCGTCGAGAGAGAGCTCGCCGACGAACACGCGGCCGGCGAGATGCTGGTTCTCCAGCAGCTCTCCCGCCTTCAGCAGACCGATAGCGATGGGAAGGTCTAACGCGGACCCTTCCTTCTTCACGTCGGCGGGGGAGAGGCTTACGGTGATGTGGTGCTGCCGGAAGCGGAAGCCGGAGTGGTAGACGGCCGAGCAGACGCGGGCGTGTGCCTCGCGCACGGCGGTATCCGGCAAGCCGACGATGAGAAATCGCGGCAGTCCGTGCTTGGCATCGACTTCGACGACGATGCGGACGGCCTCGATGCCGAGGGTCGCCGCACTCCAAACTTTGGCGAGCATGGTCGTGCCCGACCATGCGGAAGTCCCAACCCGAGGCTACCTCGGAGCGGCACATGATGCAAGGAGGGGATCGGCAGACGTGATACAACGCGCCGCCATGCGCGTAATCGTTCCCCATCACACCGACAAAGACACTGCCAAACGGAAGATCAACGACCGCCTGACCCAGGCCTTGTCCCAGTACGGCCACTACCTCAACGACTCCAGTCACTCCTGGAGCGGCGATACCCTCACGTTCTCCGGCTCCGCCCGCGGTTTCAAGGCCAGCGGCACGATGGAAGTGACGGACACGGAAGTGATCATCGACGCCAAGCTGCCTCTGATTGCCAGGCCGTTCGAGCCGCGCGTCAGGCACACCATCGAGCAGGAAGCGGCGGGCGTGTTCGGAAGCGCCTAGCCGAACGTGGACGGCCGGGTGTGTGCACCCGCCGCGTCACACCAGCCCGCGCACCCCCGGATACACCGCGCGAAGCTTAGGCGCGGGCGATCGCTCGACTGTGTTCTCCACCGCGTTCGCGATGCGGCGGCTCCACAGCCGCTCTACGAGGCGTAGAGCCAGTTCAATCCCCGACGTCGAGACGGCGCCCTCCATCACGGAATGCGACTGGGCCGCCGCCACGATCAGCGCGCCGCTCGTGACCGGTGCCACGAGCCCGTGCGGCTGCCGCAGATAGCGCAGGAGGGCGGCATTCTTCGTGGCGATCCCCGCTCCCTGTCCTCCCGGCACGATCAGGACGTCCTTCAACCCGGCGACAGGAATCACTTCATCGGCGCAGACTCGCGTGCCGAGCCGGCAGACGACCGACGGGCCATCGGAGATCGTGGAGAACGAACATTCGGCGCCGAGGCGCGCGGCGGCGCCGAAGACCGCCAGTGGTCCGACGAACCGCAGTTCTTCCACGCCGTCGAAGAGGAGAATCCCGATCCGGTTCCGCCTCGCCCAAACACCCCCGTCTTTACGTTCACCAGTTCGCACACACCGGCGGCGCCGAGCTCGCGGCCGAAGCCCGAGTCCTTTGCCCCGCCGAAGGGAAGGTCGAACCGTGACGACACCGCGGCGTTGATGAAGAGCTGCCCGACGTCGAGCCGCGCGCGGAATGCCGCCGTCTCTGCCGCATCGCGCGTCCAGACGCTCGCGCTCAGGCCGTAGCGCGTGGCGTTCGCCGCTACGACGGCCTCCTCGGTGTCGCGTACGCGCAGGATCGGAGAAACCGGTCCGAACGTCTCCTCCTGCATCACCGGCACGTCCGTCGTCCGAACGGCCAGCACGGCCGGCTCGATGAGGCGGGGGGCGAGCCGCCTGCCCCCGCAGAGCAAGTTGGCGCCGGCAGCGATCGATTCGTCGAGTTGCGCCTGCAGCCGGTCGGCAGCTTCGTCATTCACCAGCGGCCCGACGTCGGTAGCCGGATCGAACGGATTGCCCGTCCTGAGCGCCTTCGTGGCCCGCACCATGGCCTCTTCGAACGCATCTGCGATGGCCACGTGCACGATGAAACGCTTGGCCGCCGTGCAGGCCTGGCCGCCCGCCCGCATGCGCGACTGGACGGCGCTGTGCACGGCACGCGCGAGGTCCGCGGAGGGCATGACCACGAACGCATCGCTCCCGCCGAGCTCGAGGGTGCACTTCTTCAGATGGCGTCCTGCCAGCGCGGCGACGGCGCGTCCGGCCTCGGTGCCGCCGGTGAACGTGACGGCGCGGACGCGCTCGTCGGCGATGAGGGCCTCCGCCTCGCGGGCACATCCCGGGCGGCAGAAGAACAAACCGTCGTCGAATCCGGCCGCTGCGAAGAGCTGCGTGAGCGCATGGGCGCATCGCGGCACGAGCGGGGAGTGCTTCACGACCACGGCATTGCCGCCCAGCAGGGCTGCGGCGGCGAACCGGATCACCTGCCAAAGAGGGAAGTTCCAGGGCATGATGCCGGCGACGACGCCGAGGGGCTCGTAGTAAATGGTCGCGTCGTCCGTCATGCGGCGCGGCGCGAGGATCGACGCACCGTTCTCCGCGAGCCAGCGCAGATACGCCGCGCACTTCACCACCTCGCCCGACGAACTGCGGATGGTCTTCGAGACCTCCTCGGTGATGAGCCGCTGCAGGGACAGCGCATTCTGTGACAGCACGCCGGCCAGCGCGGTCAGGCGGCGCGTCCGCTCCGAAAGCGGCGTATCCCGCCACCGCGCGAATGCCTGCGCCGCAGACGCAAAGACTGCCTCCTCCATCGCGCTCGGGATCGTACCGGGCGATTGGTCCCGTGGCAGGAGCCGCTTTGACGCCCGCGAGCAGACCACTTTCGCTACGCAAGTGGTACTGAGCCAATCGCCGTGAGTGGTCCGGTGCGGCGAGCCACTTCGGATCTATCATCAGATCGGCCCGATGAAGAACCCCGCCGGCTACACCCTGGCCGCACTCGCGCTCGACGCCGGCCTCCCGGTGCCGCTGCACCAGCAGCTCTACGATCGTGTCCGCGCGGCCATCCTCCAGCGGCAGCTCCGCGGCGGCACGCGCCTGCCGTCCACGCGCAGCCTGGCCGGCGACCTCGGTGTGTCGCGCAACACCGTCCTCACCGCCTTCGATCAACTCATCGCCGAGGGGTACCTGGAGGGGAGGAGCGGCTCGGGGACGTATGTGGCGCGCGCCATTCCGGACGAGCTGTTGTCGCTGCGCAACCGGGCCGGCGTGAAGGCGCACGTGCCGCGGCCCCCGCGCATCTCGCGCCGCGGTGCCGCCCTGCCGCAGGTCACGCGGAACGCCGAGCGCCGGCGTGCCTTCGAGCCGAGCATCCCGGCCATCGACCTCTTCCCGGTGCGGGTGTGGGCGCGGCTGGTGGCGAAGCAGTGGGCGAGGAGCGGGCCGGGCATGATCGAGTCGCTGGCGTACGGCGATGCGGCGGGGCTGATGCGCCTCCGCGAAGCGGTCGCGCACTATGCCGGCGCCGCGCGCGGCGTCACCTGCGAGCCGGGGCAGGTGATCATCACCAACGGCCTCCAGCACGGCCTGGAGATC
The DNA here is from genome assembly GCA_964650405.1 of uncultured Thermoanaerobaculia bacterium. GTDB lineage: Bacteria > Acidobacteriota > Thermoanaerobaculia > Gp7-AA8 > Gp7-AA8 > CAZYTO01. Next base: position 7,862 of record CAZYTO010000085.1, read on the forward strand.
GCCTCGCGCGTCCTACTCGATCCCGGCGATCACGTCTGGTTCGAAGACCCTGGCTATCGCGCCGCGCGCGCCACCCTCGGTGCCGTCGGCGCCAGCATCGTCCTCGTCCCGGTCGGGCCCGACGGACTGGACGTGGCGCAGGGACTGGAGAAGTGCGCCTCACCGCGCCTCATTTACGTCACGCCGTCGCACCAATTTCCCCTCGGTGTGACCATGTCCGCCGCCCGAAGGCTGCAGTTGCTCGAAGTCGCCCGCCGCGCCGACGCCTGGGTCCTCGAGGACGACTACGACAGCGAGTACCGCCACTCCACGCGGCCCATTCCGTCCATCCAGGGCCTCGACACCCACCAGCGCGTCATCTACCTCGGCACGTTCAGCAAGGTTCTCTTCCCGGCCCTGCGTCTCGGCTACCTCATCGTCCCGCCGGCCCTGGCCGAGACGTTCATTCGGGCCCGCACTCTCTCGGGACGCATGTCGCCGACCATCGACCAGGCCGTCGTCGCCGACTTCATCGAAGAGGGTTACTTCGACCGTCACATCCGCACCATGCGCAGCGCCTACCGCGAGCGCCAGGAAGCGCTGCTCGACGCCGGCCGCAAGCACCTCGACGGTCTCCTGACCATCCGCCCCTCGCAAGCCGGCATGCACGTCCTCGGCTGGCTGCACGGTCTCGACGACCGCAAGGCCTCTGCCGCCGCGAACGCCGTCAACATCGAAGCGCCGCCCCTCTCCGCCTACTGCGTCGACGTGCAGATGGACCCGGCCTTGCTGCTCGGCTACGGCGCGGTCACGCCGCGCCAGATCAAGGCCGGTGCGGAGACGCTGGCGCGGGCGCTGGAGTCGGCGTGATCCGCGCCTCGATTCCCACGCCCTGTAGTTGGCCGTCGTCGACGGAGACTCGTCGCATTGTGTCTTCAAGTATGTCTCGAGTCAGCCCCCCAGCCCATCTTCAGCGCGGCGGATGTGCGTCGCTAACGTCGCCTGCGTTTTCGGCTTGTGCTGATTCCTGCTTTCTCGTCACGCTAACCGAACACGCTCCGCGAGTACGTCGATATCAACACTCCGATCCGTTTCCACCTCGAGGACCTGTCCGATACCCAGCGGCCCGAGCGCCTTGGTCGCTTCGAACCGTGCCAGCAGCTCAGCGAAGGACCACCGCTGATCGAAGTGGCTCGGGTGGCGTGTACGACGAGTGAAGCGCTCCACGGCAGCGGGCGCGGGGCATTGGCAATAGATCTCGATCAACGGTCCGGGAAGGCGGCGTAGCCAATCGACGGGCGTCCCCGATTCGCCGCCGGCACGCGGATGTTTCCACCACGAGGCCACAACTGCGCCGCTTGCGCACGTGACCGCTTCTTGGAGTGCCACATCGGCGAGGCGGCTCAGCTCTGTTCGTTCCGCGGGCGTGGAGGGCGAGTGATCCACGAACAGCGCCTCCAGGAATGTGTCCTTGTCGAAGAGCGGTAGTGCCAGCGCGCGGGCCAGCGCGAGTGCCAGGGTCGACTTGCCTGAAGCGGGAAGCCCGCTGACGATGACGTATTGGTTCACCGCGAGAAGCCTACCGGCAGCCCGTCGAATCCGGTGAGGCCTGCAGCACGCATTCGAGCACCGGATCGCGGCCGTTCCGCTCGTCGGCCAGCGACGGTTGGATCTCCCAGTCGGGCTGGATCACGTTCTCCGGCCCGTTGGTGAACTGGTAGAACTTCGTGGAATAGCGCGCCACCAGCCGGGAGTGGGGGAGCGTCATCTCCCGCGGTTCGGCGTAGCTGTTCGGCTTTTCGCCGATGGTCTGGCCGGCCAGGATGGCATTGGTCTCGGCCCGAAAGTGCGCGGCGTTGGCCATGGCCGCCGAAAACGTCAGCGGGCCCACGAGCACGAAGAGGTGGCCCTTGCGGTTGATCTCCGACAGCTCGCGCAGCGGGCGAATCAGGTAGCGCAGCCCCTTGGTGTAGTCGCCGCCGCCGTTCTGGCGCATGTCGATCACCAGCTTGTCCGGCTTCTTCTCCCGGATGGCATCCAACAGCGCGCTGGCGTGGCTGGCGAGATCCTGGTAGCCGCGGAAACTGCAGTAGATGGCATGCGACTCCGGCACCTCCACGAACCAGAAGCGCTCCTTCGGGTTCCGGCGGTAGAGAGGCTGCTGCCTGGCGAGCCGGACGAGCGCGGGCCGCGGCACCACGGCGCGAAGCTCGATCACCGCCTCATGGCCCTCGCCGTCGGCCAGCGTGTAGTGGACGCGGCTGCGCTCCTCGGTGATGCCCGAGCCGTGCAGGAAGATTCCGCGCGCCAGGTATTGAGGCACCAGCGCGTTGCGCAGTGGCGGATTCTCGTCCTGCGAGACCGAGGTGGCCATGATGGCCGCGGCTTCGGAAATCGGCGTCTGCTCGACCTTGACCACGCACCAGCCGAGGTACTGCTCGAATGGAGGAGCGATGGCGACGACGTCGATGTCCTCGCCGAAACGGGCCAGGTCGATGGGAAAGAGAGCGGCGTCCTCGGGAATGGTGATGTACGTGTGCCCGTCGCCGATCCTGGCGTCGATGCGGTTGAGGGCCACGTAGATCTGATCGCTGTCCATCTCGCCGAGACGCTGATCGAGCGCCGCGATCTCCGCGTCGAACTGCGCGCGCGGGGTGTGGTGGAACGCGTCGGCGTGCCGCCGCGGCATCTCGTTCGCGAAGAATTGCAGGTCCTCGCGCCATTGGTCGACGGGGAGATCGATCGGCCCCGCGCGGCGCACGGCGGGCAGCACGATCCGGGAGCCGGGGTACACCGTGGCCTTGAATCCCCCCGTCGCGGCAAAGGCGGACGTGTCGCTGCCGGCCAGAAGGAGCTCGAGCTTCGATCCTCGCGGGATGACGGCGGAGAACGGCAGCAGGGTCATGACCACGTCGGTGGTCGTGTCCGCCGCGAGCGGCTGGGCATCGCGCCGTTGGTAGGTGTGCAGCGTCTGCTGCGCGGCGTCCGCCTGCCGGTGAAGCAGGCGCAACTGGCCTTCCGTGAGATAGAGCGGCTTGCCCTGCGGATCGATGGCCACGAGGTAGGCGAAGAGCGAGGGGTCGGTTCGCGCCGTGGCGATGCGGAGCCGCAGAATCGCCTGGCCGGTGAGGGCCAGCGGCCCGGTCAGCGGCGCGGTGGAGAAGTGCGCCAGCTCCAGCATGCGCGCGAGCGCCTTGCCGTAGAGCACAGGCTGGCCTCCCAACTGGGTGTGCCAGCGGTTGTCGTCGCCGGTCGTGCTCTGGGCCAGCTCGACCTCGATATTCTCCGTGGAAGGGGCCGTGCCGAGTGACGATCCGCCTTCGAGGTAGTACGTCCGCGGTTGGGTGCCCTTCGGGGGCCAGACAGTGGTCGTCTGCCATTCGTTCGCGCCGATGGTGAAGTAGTCGATGCGGCGCGACGGCGCCGGCGGCGCAGCTCCCGTCTTGAGATGGCCGTCGAAGAAACGGAGCGCCGCCATCCACTGTTGCTCGCGGCTCGGGACGACCGGCTCGGTCGCGGGGAGGAAGGGATTGGCGTTGAACGCCGCGCCATGACTCCAGGCACCGATGACGAGGTGCTGGTCATTGTCGAATTCGCGGAAGCGTTGCAGTGCTCCCTGCACCGTCCCGGCGTCGAACCAAGCGGCCAGGATCAGCATCGGCACGTGTGATCGCTTGAGGGCGGCGCGGACGCCGAAGATGGAGAGATCGAGGAGCGAGCGGCCGTCGCCTCCGGCCAGCGGGTCGTCGAGGAACTCCGCCGCCTTCGTGGCAGCGTGGATGTCGACGTTGTGCGCGTGCTCCGCCACGGCCGCGCGGAGGAGGGCGCCGCCGGTGTCGCCGTCGACCGGCTTCGCGTCCGGACCGCCGTTCGCCTCGGCGCTGAAGTTCTGAAAGTCCTCGAGCAGCCACTCGTCGTACACGCCGCCCGGGCGCACCAGGTCGGTGTAGTAGTTGTAGTCGCCGGACCACGGCGCCACCGCCCGCACCGCCGGGTGGCCGGTTGCCGCCAGCAGCTCCGATGCCGTGCCCTCTACCGAGGTGCCGATCGCCCCGGCGCGCCCGTTCGACCAGGGCTGCTTCACGATCCAGTCGACGACCTCCCGGAGGTCGCTGACCATGTCCCCGCCGAAGCGGATCGTACCGAACGAAGCACCGGTGCCGCGCTGGTCGACCAGCACGCGCGCGTATCCGTGTCCCGTCCAGAACCGCTCCTCGCCGGTGACGCTGCCGTCCACCGGCGCGCGCCCGAATTGGGCGATCTTCAGAAGGGCGGGCAGCGTGCGGCCGGGAGGAAGCGGCTGCGGCAGCACCACCTCGACCGCGATGCGCGTCCCGTCCTTCATCGGCACGTAGACCGACGACGAGCGCACGGCGGAGAACTCCGGCGCGACGGCCGGTCCGTCGAAGGGGCTCTGGCCGGCGGCGGGGGCGGCGTTGGCCAGGGAGAGGAGTACGAGGAGCGGCAGGATGCACAGCGATTTCATGAACGAGCTCCTTTTCGCGCGACCTTGCGGCGAGCGGCCGTTGCGGCGGCGCGCGCCGCGAGCAGCTCCAGCGTGACCGCGGCCAGAATCCCGAAGTTGCCCGCCGCCGCCCGCACGCGCCGGCGGCGGACGATGAATCCGAGGTAAGCCATGTAGATGTACTCGGCGAGATTGCGATCGCCGGTCATCTGCTCCAGCAGCTCGATGCGCTTCAGCTCTTCGCGGTTCGCGCGTCTGGCCACGCTGGGGGACACCGCCGCCCAGGCGAAGATCGCCGCGTCGGACGGCCACTGTCCCCGCTCGCTCAGCGTGACCCGCCGTTCCAGCTCCGTGAAGAAGGCCCCGAGCCGGTCGCGCAGGTTCTCCGCGTTCAGCGGCCCCTCGTCCACGATCTCACGGAGAAACGTCTTCTCCGTCTCCCACTCGACGAGGAGGGCCTCCATCAGCTCCTGGCGATTCCGGAAGTGCCAGTAGAAGCTCCCCTTCGTCACGCGGAGATCGCGGGCCAGCGTCTCGACGCGGACCGCGGACGGCCCGCCATGGAGCAGCGCCTTGCGCGCCGCCTCCAGCCACTCGTCTCTACCCAGCCGCTCCGTGCGTTCCATACGGTGACGTATGGTACGGAGCAGTGATGGCTCATGTCAATACGGTACCGTATGGTGACGGTACCTGTTACCCGTTACGGGTTACCTGGTACCCGGGACCCGTCGCCCGGCACCCGCATCTCCCGCCGCTCACGGCAGCTCGAGCGCCGCGCGCAGCTCCTTGCGGGCCGCCTCGAGCGCCGCGTGGAAATCGTCGCGCCCGAAGAGCGTCTGCGCGATGACGCTCCCGGCGATCCGGCCGGCCTCCACGTCCGTGCGGAAGTGAACGCCGGCCACGATGCGGTTGAATCCGTACTCCGCCGCGCGGGCCATGATCTCCCGCCGCTTCTCGGGAACCATGTCCGCCAGCACGATGCCCATCAGCGTGCCGCCCGTCGAATGGCCGGACGGATACGAGCCGGACTTGGAGAGCTTGGCCACCGGGTGCACGCGATCGCTCATGACGAAGGGCCGCGGTCTCTTGTAGGCCTCCTTGGCCGGATCGACGATCGCCCCCTCCGTCTCATGAAGGCGCGCGAACAGCTCCCCGGTGCGCGGCAGCGCGTCCTTCGTGAACCGCGGACCGAGGACGTCGGCGAAGCGCCAGATCGTTTCGTCGCTGTCGTCGCGCGCACGGTTCGCCATCTCCGGTGTGCGCTTCGACTGGATGGACAGTACCTCGGCCAGCTCGCCGCGCGTCTGTGGCGAGTCGTCGGGCGGGGGAGGCGGGAGGATCCTGACCAGATCGACCTCGCGCGGGGTGAGGAACGATTGCCCTTGCGCGGCAGCGCCGGCGAGGAGAACGAAGGAGAGGGCGAGCAGAAAAGCGGCAGCCCGTTTCATCGCGCGCAGCGTAACGGCCGGCCGCGGTACCGCCGTGCAGCGCCGGTGAAGCCGGCGTAAAGAATTTGGCGGCTCGGCCGGACTTCACCCGTTCTTCACGCCGCCTTCGTTGTTCAGACCCATCCGTGACCGTAGCGTCTGCCCACTAAACATCCGGATGGAGGTCTTCGCCCGATGAGATTGCGTCTTACCGTGCTGATTGCTGTCTTCCTCACTCTGCTCCCCGTTACCCTGGTCCTTGCCCAGGCCGTGGCGTCACTCGAAGGTGTCGTGGCCGATCCCGATCAGAAGGTCATCGCCAACGCCGCCGTGGTCGTCCGCAACGAATCGACCGGACTGACCCGTGCCTTCGCCACCGACGCCGAGGGGCGGTTCTCGGTCCCCGGCCTGCCGCCAGGTCCGTACATGGTCGAGATCGCGGCGCCGGGATTCGCCACCGAACGCCGCGCCGTGAAGCTTGCGGCCGGCGAGCATCAGTCGCTGCCCATCCGCCTGCTGGTCCAGGGTGTCATGGAGCAGGTCACGGTGTCGGATACGCTGCCGGAGGCGGCCAAGGCCGCGCCGTCGCAGGGCTCCCTGAACGCCCATTCGGCGGAGTCGGTCATCAGCGACTCGTTCATTCGCAATTACACCTCTCCGGTGGCCGACTTCTCCCAGGTCGTGCAGATGGCGCCGGGGACCTTCAGCTTCGCTCCAAACGGCGTCGGGCTCGGCGACAGCAAGACGTTCTTCCGCGGCTTTGCCGACGGCGCCTACAACATCACCTTCGACGGCATCCCGTTCAACGACACGAACGACCCCAGCCACCACTCCTGGGCCTTCTTCCCGTCGCAGTTCATCGGCGGTGCGGTGTTCGACCGCAGCCCGGGATCGGCCGCCACGATCGGGCCGTCCACGTACGGCGGCTCCATCAACCTCGAGTCGCGCGAGCTGCCGTCGGAGCAGACCGTGAACGGGACGGCTTCCTACGGATCGTTCAATACCCGCCTTTACGACGTCAAGTACGACTCCGGCCTCTTCGGCTCGAACAATGCCTCGCGCCTGCTGTTCGATGCACACCAGTTGGAGTCGGACGGCTACCAGACCTTCAACCACCAGAAGCGCGACGCGGCCATGGTGAAGTATCAGTATTCGCTCTCCGACCGGACCCAGATCACGGCATTCGGCTCCTACATCCTCCTGCACGCCAACACGCCCAACGTCAAGGGTCCCACCCGCGCCCAGGTCGGGCAGTTCGGCCGCGACTACCTGCTCAGCGGCAATCCCGCCGACCCCAATTACTTCGGCTACAACTTCTACCGCGTCCCGACCGACTTCGATTACCTCGGCTATCGCTCGGACCTCGGGCACGGCTGGTCGGTCGACGACAAGGTCTACTCCCTCAGCTATTACAACCACCAGAACTTCAACAGCACCAGCACCATCTCCGCGACCAGCGCCACGGACAAGCTCAATAGCTATCGCAAGTACGGGAACCTGCTGCCGGTCACGCATTACGACCAGCGCGGTGTCTTCCGCGTGGGCCTGTGGTCGGAGTACGCAAAGACGAACCGTTTCCAGACCCCCTCCGACCCGCGCACCTGGCACGATGCTGTCCTCCCGAACTTCCACGAGAGGTTCAATACGACCTCCCTGCAGCCGTACCTCGAGTACGAGTGGAAGATCACGCCGGCCCTCTCCGTCACGCCGGGCGTCAAGTACGCCTTCTACCGCCAGGACTTCACCCAGTACGCCGACAACGGCAAGGTCGTCGGCAACCTCGGCGGCGCCCCCTCGGTCACCCACGCCGCCGAGTACCACGCCTGGCTGCCCTCGTTCGACGTGGAGTACATGTTCGGCCCGGCCTGGTCCGCCTATGCCCAGTACGGAAGGGGACAGAACATTCCGCCGACCAACGTCTTCGACGTGAAGAACGCGCTCGTGGCCATCCTTCCCAAGCCGACCCTGACCAGCACGTACCAGGCCGGGACGGTCTGGAAGTCGGGCCGCTTCACCCTCGACGCCGACGCCTATCGCATCGCCTTCGACAATGACTACTCCTCCGCGACCGATCCCGCCACCGGCGAGCCGGCGTACTTCCTCAGCGGGCGTTCGACCACCAAGGGAGTCGAGGCCGAGAGCAACATCCTCATTACCCATGGCCTGAGCACGTACCTCAATGCCACCCGCGGCAGCGCGAAGTACGACGCCACCCACCTGTGGGTGCAGAACGCGCCGCACGACACCGAAACCATCGGCGTGAACTGGCAGATGGAGAACTGGAACGTCGGCCTCTTCAACAAGCGGATCGGCCGGCTCTACAACGACAATGGCAGCACCCATCAGGCCGTAGCCATCGATCCGTTCAACATCACCAATCTCTTCATCAACTACACCATCGGCGGCACCTCGGCCTTCGGCCGCAGCAAGCTGCGCCTCAGCATCAACAACCTCTTCGATGACCACAAGATCCTGGGCGTGAACCCGGCCTCGAGCAAGACCTCAGTACCGGCTCCGGGCGACATCCTGAACCTCGAGGCCTCGCGCAGCGTGGCCCTGACGTTCACCGTCGGCTTCGGCCCAAACGCGTATTCGTCATCGGCGCACTGACGGGCGGCGCTTCGTCATCAGCGGACCGGAGGCAGCTTCTCCGGTCCGCTCTTTTTCGCGGCCATCGCGTTACTCCCACATGTACCGCTCATCGCAAGCGAAGCCATGTCTGTCGAGAAGCTTGCGAACTTCATCCTGGTACGTGACATTTGTTACCCAGTACCCGTCACCCGGTACCCGCCCCGCTCCCGCCCGCCCGCGCTACGTCTTCCCCACCGCCCGCCGGTGCGACGGCGGCGCGGCAGGCGCCTGCGTCTTCCAGAACCGCAACAGCGTTCGCAGCGCCTCAGGGGCGTTCGTGGGCGCGGCGCCGCCGGACTGGTCGTGCGTGTTCACGCCGTGGCAGGCGCTGCAGACGCGGACTTCGCCGGGCTGGAATGTCAGCCAGTAGCGTTCCCGGACCACCGGCGTGCCGTCGCCGTCCGTCGTCTGCCAGCTCATGGCGCGGCGGGCCGGGACGAAGGCGGCCATCGAGCCGTCGGCGGCGATCTGGACGCTCCCGGCCGGGCCGGTCGTGGTGGGGTTCTTCACCGCCGGGTCATGCATCGTCCTGGCCAGCACGCGACGGCCTTCGCGCGGAGACTGTGTTCCGCCGAGGCCGCGGACCTGGTCGGCCTGGAAGAGCTGGAGGTGGGCGAGGTCGTAGACCTTTCCGCTGCCGGTCGCATGCTGCGTCGACGTGCCCGGCACGCGGAGGTTGTACGGCTGCTGCTTGTCGGCGATGTCGCGCGCCGTGACATTGCGGCTCACGATGACGGCCAGGTTGTGCGCGGCGAGGTATGCCTTGAACTGCTGCGGATCGACTCCTTCCTGCGAGAAGATCTGCAGCTCCGGCGACTCCAGCGGCGTCGTCAGCCGCGCCGGCCGCGTCCGCGCGCGCACCTCCACCGGGCTCAGCTCCCACATCTCACCGGACCACGAGACGAGCGTGTCGGGGTCGTAGTACGAGACATTCCCCTGGATGCCCGGCGTGAGCGGCGCGCCGGCAATATAGGTGCCGTTCTGCGACGTCAGAGTCTTGATGCGGAACGCGTAGCGCGACTGCGGCGCCGCGCGCGTGCCGTCGTTCACATCGCCCCGCAGCTCGCTCGTGTGCACGGCCAGAAGCGTCCCGTTCGACAGCGGCAGAGGATCGCGGTAATGCCCTGACGCGTCGGCGGGCGGCGCGCCGTCCCCGTCGTCGACATCGCGCGTCGAGCGCGCCGTCACGTACGTCACCGGGATCTGGTCCGCCGGCCGCGCCGGCTCCGCCTGCAGACTGACGAGCTGACCGGAAGCATGCGTCTGGAACTCCGGAGAATCCGTGCCGAGGTAGCGGCCGGGGTGGGCTGGGTCTTCCTTGATCTGGAAGATATTCTCCACCTCGTTTGGATTGGAGCGTCCGCTGGTCTCGGCGATGAACTCGCGCACCGCCGCGTCGTCCGTCAGGCTCTTGTCGAAGTACGTATGCAGCTCATGCCGCCCGATGTGGTTGAGCGTCTCCTCGGAAGTCCCGTCTTCGTTGATCTGCCACGGGAAGAAGTGGTTGATGCTGTGTCCCTCCAGGTTCGTGCCATCCAGCAGGTCGGTGCGCGAGCCACGCGGCTCGGGAAAGACCTCCGTCCGCTGGTCCAGCCGCGCCGCATTCGCCGTCTCGTCGGCGTAGTCGAACGTGCCGTACGAACCGCCCTCCGTCGCGTCCGAGTCCGCCTGCTGGTCGCGCTGCAGGTGATCCCATCGCGTGAAGATCACCCGGCCGAAGCCGTCGATGGAGGGAGAGAAGAGGCCCGACGGCGTGTGGTTGAGGAGTCGCAGGTCGCCGCCGGCCGGGTCGAGACTCCAGAGGCCCGTGACTGTGGCCGCCTCTTCGTACTCATCGAGCTGCGGGTAGAGGTGCGCCGAGCCGTCGCGCGGCCGGTCGGAGGTGAAGAGGACCCGGTCGTCCGTCCCGTAGATCGGGCTGACGTTGTTGTACCCGGCCGGCTGGTTCGCGACCTTTCGGATCACCGGCGTGTCACTCTCTCCGAGGCCGGTGACCTCGTAGAGCTGCCAGAAGAAGTCCGCCACCTGGAACTGCTGGGTGGGCGCGCCGACCACCATGCTGAAGAGCGCCTTCGTCCCGCTCCAGTGGACCGACGGCTCCCGGACCGCAATCGACGTCGCCCCCTGCATCCCTGTCACCCCGAAGCCGGCCGCTTTGGTCAGGTTCTTCAGCGCGCCGTCCGGATAGAGGATCCACAGATCCCCGCCCCGCGGCACCCGCTCCATGTCGGCAAGCTGGTTTCCGAACGTCGAGGCCACGCCCGTAAAGTCTCCCGGAACCGGCACTTGCGTCACGAACAGGATTGGATTGGGAAGACCGGTCGCCTGCGGCGCCGGTTTCTCGGCTGCGGTCGCGGGCGCGAGCAGAGAGAGGGCAAGGAGGTACACCGGGAGCTGTTTCGTCATCGACGCCTCCACTTCACCGTCTCTCGCCTCGGAACGCGAGTGGAAATTGTGAGGGAAGGAGGGGAGGGCGGGTGTGGCGGGGATCACGTCCAACCCCTCATCCCCATTCGGGACGGAGCACGTCTACTCCAACGTCGACTGCGACGGCGGCTGCGATCCTGGGATCACCGCCACGCCGGCGGCGCACTAAGTACTCCATTCGGTAAGTTTGGTCACGGGGAGTAAGCTGTAAGCAGAGGT
>CAZYTO010000086.1:0-18916 GCA_964650405.1 uncultured Thermoanaerobaculia bacterium
AGCATCGACTACCTGCGCGACGTCGCGCGCACCAGCACCTCCCGGGCCCGCGAGCACGCCCTCGTGGCCCTGGCCATGCACGCCGGCGCCACCGACGCGCTGATCGACCTGGCCCGCAACGGCGACCATCAACTGCGCGGCAAGGCGCTCTTCTGGCTCTCGCAACAGGCCGGAGAGAAAGCCGCCGCCGTTCTCCGCAGCGCCGTCGACGACCCCGATGAAGACATCCGCGGCAAGGCCGTCTTCGGCATCTCCCAGCTCCCGAACGACGAGTCGATCCCCCTCCTCATCGAGCTGACCCGCAACCGCAGCGCCGTCGTGCGCAAGAAGGCCATCTTCTGGCTCGGCCAGAAGAACGACCCGCGCGCGCTCGACGCCATCGCGGAGATTCTTGCTCGCTGATCGCTGATCGCTGATGGCTGTTCGTTGGTCGTTCTCGACTCTGCACCTAGCGAACAGCGAACAGCGACCAGCGAAACGAACAGCGATTAGGCAGCAGTGCGCCAGGCATGGAGCGGCGTCGGGATCGACGTCTCGAAGCAGGTTCTGGCGGGCGGACCGACACTCCGCCTGACCAGACACCCGTGCGGTACAGCCTCCGAAGGTCGCTGTCTCCGCGGCGGTCGTGGCAAAATCCAAAGTGAAGACCAAGAGCGCAAAGGTGAAACGGCGCTGAGGACGCTCGCTGGCCGTGTTCCTGAGTAGTAGGGTTGCCGAGTTGCTCGGTTCCTCTGTCGTGGCGAACAGCGACCACTGAACAGCGACCAGCAACCAGCGACCAGCGAAATGAAACTCTCACTGCACCGCACAGGTGGTTTCGTCGGCATCGCATTGCACGCGAGTGTCGAGACCACCTCGCTGGCTTCCGAGATTGCGAAGCAGGTCGAGGACCTCGTGTCGCGTCTGCCCCAAGTGCCTCCGCCGCCTGCCGTCAATCCGAATGCGCGCGACGCCTTCACGTACGAGATCGTGATCGACGGCCGCACCTACCGCGTCGACGACTCGATCATGCCCGACGCGTGGCGGCCGCTCGTCGACTGGCTCGTCGAGCACGGGGGATAGTCGTTGATCGTTGTTCGTTGTCCGTTGTTCGTGGGGACCTGGGCGGTGCCTTTCCAACGAGACCACGAACAACGACCAGCGAACAGCGACCAGCAAAATTCGTTGGGATCGACACTTTTCGCAACTGTTTACACCTAGAAAACAGGAAAACAGGCACTTCCGTGCTCCGAAGCATGCAAAAAGACTTGCGTGTGACAACAAGTTCTCCGCACAATATCCCCACATAGGTCACGCCAACCGCGAATGCCCGGAGCCCCCGCCCGGCAGTCGCTTTCCGTTCAACCCATCTGACAGGAGAAGAGGTAATGAGGCCCACGTCGATTCGAACCTTGGTTCTCTTCTCCCTGCTCCTGTGCGTCGCCGGCCCGGTGATGGCACAGGTAGCGGGGACCACGTCGTCGCTCATCGGAACGGTCACCACGGATGGAAAACCGTTACCGGGTGTGACCGTCACCGTGAGCTCGCCTTCGCTACAGGGCGTGCGCACCACCGTCACCGGTGATGGTGGCGGCTACACTTTCGGCGCGCTTCCTCCCGGGTTATACAGCGTCTCCTTCGAGCTCGAAGGCATGACGAAGGTCACGCATAAGGTGACGCTGGAGCTGGCAAAGACCCAGCACGTCGATGCCGCCTTGAAGCCGTCAGCCGTGACGGAAGCCATCACCGTCACCGCGTCGGCGCCGGCGGTCCTCGAGACCACGCAGGTCGGCGCGAACTTCAAGCAGGACACCGTCAACCTGCTGCCCGTGGCGCGGGACATGCGCCAGACGGTGCTGCTCTCGCCGGGCGTGAATCCGAACGGCGTCAACAACCAGATCACCATCAACGGCGGTCCGTCCTACGATAACGTCTTCATGGTCAACGGCGTCGTCGTCAACGAGAACCTGCGCGGCCAGCCGCACAGCCTCTTCATCGAAGACGCTATCCAGGAGACGGCGGTCATGACCTCCGGCATCTCCGCCGAGTACGGCCGTTTCACGGGCGGCGTGGTCTCCACCCTGACCAAGTCGGGAGGCAATGAGTACAGCGGCTCGTTCCGCGACAGTCTGAAGAATGCAGCCTGGACCGACGACGTCAGCTTCCCCAATTTCACCACGCCCACCAGCAAGACGAACCAGACCTACGAAGCGACGCTCGGCGGCAAGATCATCCAGGACCGTCTCTGGTTCTTCGGCGCCGGGCGTGCGGCCAAGATCTCCAATCCCGTCTCGACGATCAAGACGAACATCGCCTTCACCGACGCCTTCGACGAGAAGCGCTACGAAGGGAAGCTGACTGGCGCGATCACGCCGAAGCACAACCTCGTCGTCTCCTACCTGAACGTGAAGAACGACGAGACGAACAACTTCTTCGCGCCCATCATCGACGCGGCCAGCATCGTGCCGTCGCGCAGTCTCCCCAACTCGCTGGAGACCGCCAACTACAGCGGGCTCTTCACCGACAGCCTCCTCGCCGAGGTGGCCTGGTCGAACAAGAAGTTCGCATTCGTCAACAGCGGCGGCCGGTTCACCGACCGCATCCAGGGAACGTGGATCAGCGACGCGGCCACCGGCGGCCGCATGAACGCCCCTGTGTTCTGCGGCGTCTGCACGAACGAGGAGCGCAACAGCGGCTCGGAAGGTGCCAAGGCCACCTACTACTACAGCAACCACACCCTCGGCAATCACGCCATCGTCTTCGGCGGTGACCGCTTCCACGAGACCCGCCTCGTCAACAACCACCAGTCGGGCAGCGACTACGACGTGGCCGCCAACGTCGTCTTCCCCGGCGGCACGCAGGCCTACCCGGTCTTCGACACCCGTACCTCGCTGACCTGGCAGCCCATCCTGCGACTCTCCACGGGCACGCACCTCCGCAGCGACTCCGCGTACGTCAACGACAAGTGGGATCTCAACAGCCGCCTGAGCTTCAACGTCGGCATCCGCTACGACAGCAATCATGCCGTCGACGCGGATGGCAACCTCATTTCCGACGACAAGAACCTCAGCCCTCGCCTCGGCGCGATCTATGACGTGACCGGCACCGGCAAGCACCGCGTCAGCGTTTCCGCGGCCCGCTACGCTGCGAAGATCACCGACGGCAGCAACGTCCTCTCCACCGAGCAGGCGGCCGGCAGCCCCGGCACGTTCACCTGGGTGTATCAGGATGTGACGCTTCCGAACGGCACCAAGTGCGTGGCCACGCCAGTCAACACGACCGCCGGCGGGCCGTATGTCAGCAGCCAGGCGGCACTGCAGACGCTCTTCAACTGGTTCGACTGCATCGGCGGTACGAGCAACACGGCCAACCTCTTCGCCATCAGCTATCCCGGCTACGGGAGCCGTTTCAAGGGGATTCTCAAGACGCCCTCGGTCGATGAGATCGATCTCGGGTACGGGACGGAGGTCGGGCACAACGCGTTCGTCCGCCTCGACGCCATCCGCCGCGACTGGCACAACTTCTATTCCACGGAAGTCGACACGCCGGCCCTGCGCATCATCCCGCCCAACAACGTCGCCTCGGACATGCGCTTCACGGTGAACGACGACAAGTTCACCAAGCGCCGCTACAACGGCCTCAGCGTCCAGGGCGGCTGGCGCCACAACGCCTGGAACGTCGCCGGCAACTACACCTGGTCGACCCTGAAGGGGAATGACGTCTCCGAAGGCGGAGGAACCGCGACCATCCGCAACACGCCCAGCGAGACGTTCTATCCGGAGTTCAACAACTACCCCAACCGCCGGCCCATGGGATATCTCGGTCAGGACCGCCGCCATCGCGCCCGGGTGTGGGGCAGCCGTGACTTCAGCACGCCCATCGGCTCGATCAACGTCGCCGCCATCGAGTCGTACGACTCCGGTTTCGCCTATTCGGCGATCGGTCCGGTCGACCCGACCGGCCGCAACGCCAACTTCCGCTACACGGGCGTTCCGGCCAATCCCGGCTACGCGCTGACGGCCATCAGCTCGTCGGAGAACTACTACTTCAGCCCGCGCGGCGCGTTCCGGAGCGCCAACCGTCTGGCCACGGACCTGGCCTTCAACTACTCGATCCCCATCTACGGGAAAGCGCAGTTCTTCGCCCGCGCCGACATCCTGAACATCTTCAACAAGCAGGTGATCGTCGACCCGTCGCTGATCGACACGACCGTGCTGACTTCGCGCAACGGCGGTGCAACGACCGTCGACAGCACCGGCCACGTTACCAAGGGCGCCGGCCTCCTGCCGTTCAACCCGTTCACGGACAAGCCGGTGGAGTGCCCCCAGGGCAATTCGCCGGATCAGTGCTACGCGATGCACGCGAACTGGCAGAAGGGACCGAACTTCGGCAAGGCCCTGAGCTCGGATGCCTTCCAGTACGGCGACCGTTCGCTCGCGCCGCGTACGTATCGCTTCTCGCTCGGCGTGCGCTTCTAACGACGCCCGTTCCAATCGCAACAAACGAAAAGCCCCGGCTCGCGCCGGGGCTTTTTTGTCAGCGTGCTGTGCTCTGAGCCTGGTGTCACGTAGATCCACCATCGAGCTCGAAGTCGCACGCGGCAAGGCGCAAGGCCCTCATGCCCCATGCCTCATGCCGCCCTTCCCGTTCAGGCGGTGGCCGTCGCCGCGGCCACCGGTTCCGCCGATCCCGGCTTCCGGCGCAGGATCCCCGCCGAGACGAGCGTCACCACCAGGCCGACCGGGAAGACCTCCAGGAACGTCATCCCCGAGTTGATGACCGGGTTGGCGTAGAGGCGCTTGAATTCGGCCATCTGCTTCTTCGTGGCCTCGATCTTCGCTTCGCTGGCCCCGTCCTTGCGCGCCTTCTCCACGAGGTGGGCGCTGTACGTGTCGGCGAAGTCCGGGATGAAGTTGTAGTAGACCACCTCCCACGTCGCGACGTAGACGGCGCAGGCGATGAGGGTGATGCCGAGCCCGACGCCGAAGGCCTTGCCGAAGGTGATCGCCCCGCCGCCGATCTGCTCCCGGTACGAGCGGATCCCGAAGAAGATCAGCAGGAAGGCCAGGATCTCCACCGTGTAGCCGACGATCTCGCTGTGGTCGTAGTCGATGGTCTTGTGAGTGCACATCCAGACGGTCATTCCGATGATGGAGGTGGCCAGGATTGCTCCGGTAACGAGCCCGTTTCTCAACACGATCTTGTTCATGAGTTTCCCCTTTCTTTGTCCGGCAGCATCGGGCCGCGACCGCGGGTCTGTCGCCATACGTTTGGGTGATTTTCGGGGGTCAGCCCCGGATTCATACTTTCGTTGACCCCGAAACGGGGATCAATCCGAGCTCCTGACCCCGCTGGACGGCCTGGACGCGCCGGCTGACCCCCATCTTGTCGAAGAGACGGGAGGAGTGCGTCTTCACCGTGTTCTCCGAAACGAAGAGCCGTTCGCCGATCTCCCGGTTGCTCAACCCCTCGGCGATGAGCCCCAGGATCTCGTGCTCCCGCGGCGTGAGGCCCAGCTCCTTCAATTTGGCGGCGTTGAGGACGAACGGGCCGTCCGCGGTGACACGTACCTCCTTCACCACCACCACCTCTTTCCGTGCCTTCAGCCGCAGCCCCACCCAGGCGCCGACGACGGTGAAGATGAGCGCGATCAGCCCGCCGTAGACCTCGCCCGGATAGGCGCGGACGAAGTACTGGTACTCGAGGACCTTCAGGAGGGTGATGAGCAGCCCGCCGAGGAGTGAATAGAAGACGATCCGTTTCAAGGGTGGGGGGAGTGTAACCCTCACACACGTTGTGCGAGCATGAAGCTCCAAGTGTTCGAGAGGGACATAATCGTCCAACGCCGCATCTTGTTGATCACGGCGATTGCGGTAGGCCTCACCCGCCTGCTCGCGCTTTCACGCTCGTTGTGGGACTGGGACGAGGCGCTCTTCTGCGTGGCCCTGCGCGCGTACGACATCGTCGCGGAACATCCCCACCCGCCCGGTTTTCCGCTGTACGTCCTGGCCGGGCGCTTCGTGCACCTCTTCGTGCCGTCGGAGTTTCGGGCCCTGCAAACGGTCAACCTCGTTGCGGGGGTTCTGCTGTGCCCGGCGGTGAACTCCCTGGCCCGGGCCTTCCGCTTGGACTTTGCCACGGCACTCTCCGCCGGGTTGCTCTTCGCCTTCCTGCCGAACGTCTGGTTCCTCGGCGGCACGACGTTGAGCGACGTGCCGGGGCGGGTGCTGCTTCTCTTCGCCATCGCGCTCCTGCTTCGGGGGCGCGAAGAGCGCTCGCGCTACTGCGCCGGCAACGTGCTCCTGGCGCTGGCGCTGAGCTTCCGTCCCCAGAACGCGCTCCTCGCGCTCTATCCGTGGCTCGCGGCGTCATGGGCGCGCGGACGCGCCCGCCGCAGCGATCCGGTCCTCGGTGCGCTCGTCGTGGTCGTCCTGCTGGCCGTCGTCTTCGGAAGCACGGCCCTCCTCACGGGGCCGCGCCTGTACTGGGAGAAGCTGCAGCAGCACAGCGCCTACGTGCTGGCCGTGGACGGCTTCCGCAATCCCGGCCGGCCGCCGTGGTGGCGGCTGATGCCCGCCTTCCTCCTCCGTCCCTTCGGAGGACGAACGTTCACGGCGCTGACGGCTCTCGCTGGTGTGGGACTGCTCGAACGCAGGCGGCGGACGGCGGAGGTGCTCCTGACCTTCGGGCCGGTCTTCGTGAGCGCCTGCTTCCTGCTCAACCCGGAGAGCATCAGCCGCTACGCGATCGTCTATCTGCCGATGACGGCTCTGCTCGCGGCGGCTGGCGCGCGATTCCTCGTCCGCCGGGAGTCGCTTGCTCTGCAGGGACTGCTCATCGCCCCATTCGTCGTCTGGTTCATCATCTGGACGCTCCCCGCGCTCCGCGAGGTCCGTACGCACGACGCGCCGCCCGTGCGGGCCATGCTTCGGGCGAAGGAGTCGCTGCACGAGCCGCTCTACGTGCACGAAACCATGCGCGCCTGGGCCGACGCGATCCTCCCGCCCGGGACGTGGACACTCATCGCGGGCGACCTGGCCACGCCGCCGCCCCCGGCCGGACCGCAGCGAGGGAGCGTCATCATCGAAGGACTGACCATGGCCCTCGGCCACGAGCAGTTCACGCGCCCGAGGAATCAGCTCAGCGGCATCGCCCGGCCGGTCAACTTCGAAGTCTCGATCCTTCCCATCGACGACCTGGTGAGCTTCAGCACCGGCTGGTACGGAGGGGAGAGCGCTCACATGCGCGCCTGGCGCTGGATGGGACGGTCCGCCACGATCGAGCTGCCGCCGTTGCGCGGCAACGGCACGCTGCACCTCGTCCTCGAACCGCCACCCGGTGGCAGTCCCATCGTCACGTTCGCGTACAACGGCATCGTGATCGACCGGAAGCCCTGCGCTGCCGTACTCGACGTCCGCTACACGCTTCCCTCGCGCACCGACGGCGTCAATACCCTGCGTATCGACACCAGCACGACGTTCACGCCGCCGGGCGACGCGCGCGAACTGGGGCTGCGGCTGACGGGCTACTCGTGGCGTTAGCTGCACATCTGCTTCCACGTGTTGTTCGTGGTCACGCTGGCGCTGTCGGTCGTGATCTGGTTCAGGACGTAGCTGGCAAATCGCGCGGTCACCGAATCAGGCCGCCCTCTTGAATTCCTTCTTGCTGAGGTACTTCATCCCGGTGTCGCACATCACGGTCACAACCGTTGCGTCGGGTCCCAATTGCTTCGCCAGCCGCAGCGCGGCGATGACGTTGCCGCCGGTCGACGTTCCCGCGAAGAGCCCTTCGTCCCGCGCCAGCCGCAGGGCCATGGCAATGGCCTCTTCGGTCGAAACGTGCTCGATCTGATCGGCGATGCCGTCCTGCCAGAGCGGGACGACGAAGCCTGCGCCGACGCCGTCGATCTTGTGGGCTCCCGATTTTCCGCCCGAGAGCACCGGCGACTCGGACGGCTCCACGGCCGCGACGCGGATGGCGGCATTGTGCCTGCGCAACCCCTCGGCGTTCCCGCGCAGGGAGGCTGCCGTGCCGACGCTCTGGACGAAGCCGTCGATCCGGCCGCCGGTCTGGCTCCAGATCTCATCCGCCATCCGGTGGTAGGCCGGGAGCTGGTCGCGGTTCTTCATCTGGTCGGTCCAGAAGCTGCCCGTCGACTCGGCGAGGGCGCGCGCCGCTTCGATCATGTCGCGGGTCAGCGTCTCCGTCATCCGTCCGCCCTCGCTGGGAATGATCTGCAGCCGCGCGCCGAGGAGGCGCATGTGGTCGAGCTTCTCCGCGGCGAAGGCGTCGGACGTGACGATGTGCAGGGGATAGCCCTTCACCGCGCAGACGAGCGAGAGCGACACGCCGGTGCTGCCGCCGGTGTACTCCACCACCGAGCCGCCCGGTTTCAGACGCCCGTCGGATTCCGCGGCTTCGATCATGGCCAGGGCCATGCGGTCCTTCATGCTGCCGGTGGGGTTTTCGTTCTCCAGCTTCAACAGGATGCGCGCGCCGTTCACTGGCATGATGCGGCGCAGCGGCATCAGGGTGGTGTTGCCGATGCGTTCGAGGATGTTCTTTGATGTCGTCATCTCGCTGGTCGCTGTTCGCTGTTCGCTGTTCGCTGATCGCTGGCGAAGCGTAGCGTGCACGCTCGCGACTTGACGGTCCGGAATCCGTACCGCCGCGCGCGAAGGAATCCGCTACAGTCCGCAGGCGTGACGAGCTATGGCCAGTTCTGTTCGTTCGCACGGTCGCTCGAGCTTCTCGGTGAGCGCTGGACGCTCCTGGTCGTGCGGGAGCTTCTCAGCGGGAGCCGCCGCTTCAACGACATCCGCCGCGGCATCCCCCGCATCTCCCGGACCATGCTCTCGGCCCGCCTGCATGAGCTGACCGACGCGGGCGTCATCACCCGCACGGGCGGCGACACGGGCCCGGCGTACGAGCTGACCGATGCCGGCCGCGAGCTCGCCGCCGTCGTTCGCGAGCTTGGTAGCTGGGGCCAGCGCTGGCTCCCGCGGACGCTCTCTCGCGGACAGCTCGATGCCGGCGCGCTGCTCTGGGACATGCACCGCCGCGTCCGGATGGACGAGCTGCCGGCCACCCCGATCGTGGCCCGCTTTCAACTCACCGGCGACCGCGGACGCACGGCCGTCCGCTTCCTGCTGCTCCGCCGGAGTGAGGTCTCCGTCTGTTCCACCAACCCCGGCTTCCCCGAGGAGCTGCGGGTCACCGCCTCCCTGCGGACGCTGACCGCCTGGTGGCGCGGCGATCTGTCGCTGACGGAAGCGCGCGCCGAGGGGCTGCTGGTGGAGGGCAAGCGCGAATGGGTGCGCGCGTTTCCGCGCTGGTTCGAGCGGTACCTGTTCGCGGAAGTGGTGGCGGTGGGCGCATAGCCGGCTTTGCACTTAAAGTCAGAAGTATCGGTCTCGAGCAAGGCTGAAAGGCTGGAAGGCTGGAAGGAAACCCCGCGCTGCCTTTGGCCCTTTCAGCCTTTCAGCCTTTCAGGCTTCCAGCCTTTGTGATCAGGCTCCAAACCGACTTTAGGTGCAAAGCCCGCATAGCCGTTAATCGCCGTGGCTGGGTTGCGTAGTGCCTGCTCCTCGCTCCAGGGCGCCGGCGTCGGCTAAAACTCGGCTAAAACGGCGCTGCTCCCGTGATCAAGCCGGACGAACGCGGGGGAGGATCAGGTAGGTGTAGATGATGCAGCCCACGCAGAAGTTGCAGACGCCGTCGAGAACATTGAACGCCGCCAGCGTCAGGGCGATGTAGCCGCTCGCGGCCGCGCTGAACGGCAAGGCAATGCCCGCTGCGGCGGCCATCAGAAACCCGACGCGCCACGCGAACACCTTCGGGGCCTTGTCCATCGGAACCGGGGCCATGCCCAGCACGCCGGTCATGCGATCGGCCAGCCAGGCGATCGGAGCCGTCTGCTTCGTGAATACGCGGACGACGTAGTCGAGAATGACGAACGCCATCACCGGCCACAAATGGCTCACGAAGAAGAGAGCGAGCAATGCTGCCGTCAGCGTCGCCCCGACCCGGCAGGCCCGTTTGTTCAGCCGTTCGGCGGAAACAGGGCAGACGATGTCGCGGAACACGACGTGATTCTATCGTGCGGACGGCAGCGCCGCGGAGCAGGCGTCATCCTGAGCCCGAGCACAGCGGGGGCTGCACCTCAGAGAAGAGACGATCGGCGGGAGGACGGGTCACGCGGAGAAGCGAAGACGCGGAGGGTTGAGTTTCTTCTCCAGCGTCTCCTCGCCTCCGCGTGATGCTTCTTGCTTCTGAAACCCGCCTTGGCAGTGGGAGCTTCTTGGAAACGTGGAAGAGTGAGCTGCCATGTGGCACCGCCGCGGTCGTAGGGTAGGGATTTGCCTGCTGATGTACCTCCTTAAGTAACGGCAGCCCGGGAGCGCCGTCGAGGAGGGGTCATCATGGCTTCAGCATTCGTGCCGGCGGCGCGCCGGCTGGTTTGTGGTCTGGCGTTGTGCTTCGCGGCGTTCGCCGCGGGAGCGGGCGAAGACCCGACGCCCGGCTGCCGCCTGCCGCCGCACACGCCGACGACGGCACCCAAAGAGGTGGTCGGATCGTGGGAGACGGTCTTTCCGGCCGACGGGAGCGCGGCCATCCGGCAGGTCCTCGGCATGCAGACCGTCCACAACGTCATGCTGCCATCGGGCAAGGTGCTGATGGTCAGCGGCAGCAGTTGGCGCAACAAGGACCTCAAGCCGGAAGACTACTGGCCGCTCAATCCGGCCCCGACCTCGCCGAAGGGAGCCTTCAACCGCGACGACGATCCCTTTCTCAACAGCAAGCTCCCCGCGTACTACAAGATCGTCAACAACGCCGCGGTCTACGATCCGGCCGACAACACCTTCTACCGCATTCCCCACCCGGTGCCGGTGGCCGATCCCAACGCGCCCGGCCACTTCGCGCCGGACGATCTCTTCTGCACGGGCCACCAGCACCTGCCCGACGGCAACGTCCTCTTCGTCGGCGGCACGCAGTACTACTCCCCATTCCGTACCGGAAACAACTCGACGTGGATCTTCGACTGGAAAAAGGAGCTGACCATCCCCTGGCGCTCCGTCGACTGGCGCCGCATTCCGGACAAGGCCCACGACCCCTGGCTCTTCGCCGGCTTCATGGAGCGCGGCCGCTGGTACGCCAGCCTCCTGCCGCTGCTGGACGGACGCCTGGCCATCTTCAGCGGCTTCGTGGGCTTCGATCCCCCGAAGCATCCCGACATGTACCAGTTCGAGATCAACCACCTCGTCGAGTTCTTCGACCCGGCCAAATTCAGTCCCTCCGACCCCAGGGCGGCCTGGAAGTGGGTCGACGTCAAGAGCACGCCGAACAGCCCCTTCACGGTGCTCATCAATCCCAACTTCAAGCCCACGCCCGGCACCATGTCGTGCGAGCCTCCGGCCGTGACGGCCCCTCAGTGCGTGGAGGACAACAAGTACGACGCCTTCAAGCTCTATCCCGAGAACTACCTCATGTCCGACGGGAAGATCCTCCTGACCCGCGAAGGCGACTGGGTGAGCCTGCGCACCTGTGACACCGCCTTCATGCGCCGGACGAAGAACACGTATTGGGCGCGAGTCGACGGAACGCGCGACAAGCCGGAACTGTCCTTCGAGCGCGGCCCCGACCGGCCGGAGGACGTCACCTCCTACGGCACGTCGCTCCTCGATCCGAACAGCGGCGAGGTCAGCATCCTCGGCGGGCAGCCGACGTCCCCGGGCGTGCTCTACCCGATCAACGCCGACGAGCCGTCGCATTTCGCCGGCGGCCGGGGCAGCCGCAAGATCGAGACCTTCCATCCGTCGGCCAACGCGCCGCACGGCGGGTCCTGGAACCTGGAGCGCAACTTCCTCGGCGACGATCCCGGCCAGGACCGGACGATGCACTACGCCATCGACCTGCCCACTCGCCAGGTCCTGATCATCAACGGCGGCAACTTCGACTTCTACGGCCCGGTTTTCGAGCCGATCCTTCTGACGCCCCTGTACGACGGCACCGGCCACTTCACCCAGTACCGGCGGCAGCTCGTGGCGCCGGCGCTGGAGCCGCGCTACTACCACAACTCGGCCATGCTGCTGCCCGACGGCCGTATCTTCGTCTCGGGCGGGAACACGGCCCGGGCCACGTACATCACGCGCCCCATCCCGCCCGCCGATCCGAACCGCACCGGCCAGCCCAAGCCCGACCTCGACTCCGCGGACATCGACCTCTACTTCTGGAACGACGGTCCCATGGCCAGGACACAGAAGGGCCTCCTGACCAACCCCACCGAGGACTGGGTGGCCGAGATGTACAGCCCTCCGTACCTCTTCATCGACGGCGACCGCCGTGCCGTCGTGCGTTCGCTGGAGCCGGCCTCCCCGGTGTCGTACCACTATCATGCAGACGTAGGCGGCAAGAGCGTCTACCTGATCCACAGCGGCGACACTTTCCGCTTCTCGCTCGAGAACCTGCCGGAGCACTGCAGCGGCGCCGCCTCACTCGTCCTGATCAAGCTCCCCTCTGCCACCCACGGCTGGGAGAACGGCCAGCACTTCGTCGAGCTGCCCTTCCACGACGTCACGCCGGACGGCAAGCAGATCGAGTTCCGCGTCCCCGACGCGAAGAAGGAGAACATCCCGCCCGCGTACTACATGCTCTTCTACGTCGACTGCGACGGAAAGCCCGCCGTGGCCAGGATGGTGCGCTTGGACAACGAGGCGAAGGAGCCGTAGGGGGGGCCTTGACCTTGTTCTGGAGCCTCTCCTTGAGCCGCCTCCGCATCGTCGCCCACTTCGCCTTCGCGGAGACCGTTGGCCGCGCCGCACCGCTTTCTCCTGCTCAGCCGGAGCGAAGCGCGTGACCATTTCTATTACTCCGAGGCTGTTAAGTAGATTTTTTCTTGGTTCGGGGCCGGCAGGCCCGCAAAACCGTCTTTGTGTCACTCTTACCTATAGAAAGGAACGTCGGTGCCGGCCATTTGAGATGCACGTTCACGTTCCCTGAACCGTGGACCAGAGGGTCCGAAAGGGGTAGTCATGAGAATGCATGGTGCTCGAATAGTGGCTTCCGTAGGAGTCGTGCTTCTTTTCCTAGGTGCGGGCTCTCTCTTCGCACAAACTTGGATTCCCGAGGACTGTGAGCCCAAACGCCCTTGCGACGCCACTGACGATTGCTCCCTGAAGGTCGACAATCGAGACTGTTCTCTAAGAGTCGATACGCGAGACTGCAATCCGCACTGGGGCTGCGACAATCTCTTGACCAAGCCCGGTTGCGAGCTAGACAAAGTCCGTTTCAGGAATCAATGCGAGGCTGCAAAGGGCGCTCAGAACATAGCTTATGCAATCGAAAAGCAAGCATGCGAGGCGGCCAAGGCGCAGCAGAACGCGCAATACGCGATTGAAAAGGCGAACTGCGAGGCAGCTAAAGCGAGCAAGAAACTCGACTGTGAGCGGCTCAAGACTCAGGAGCGTGTAGGCTGCGAAGCCGGGTTGACTGGTCCTTTCAGCTGCAACACCGCAAAGGTGCTGGAGAAGCTCAGAGTCAACAAGCAGGCCAAGGTCAAGGCGGAATGGACCGGAGCGATAACGACTCCGATCTCCGTATGGTCGACACATTGGCGCCCGACGGCGTGCGCTGCTTCGGGAGTCGGGAAAGTATATCAGACACCGCAACACTCAAGCGATGGTTTCTGGACGGTTGACGTGGAACTTCAGTCCTTTGAAATAGGCGGCGTACAAAAACCGGCTGGAACACGGTATATCCGTCTTGAGGTGAAGCCAAAGCTGTTCGGAGGCGGCCAAGCCCATGACTTCTTCGACCATAACTCACTGTCCACTGGTGAGGTAGTCAGGTTCCAAGGCCCCGTATACATCGACAAGGATGGGCCCTTCTTGGAGGTACATCCGGGAGATGTCTTCGAAAAAGTGTCAGGGCACTAGCAATTGCTGGGTGACGAGGACCTTCGACCCCACAGCGGGGAGTACGCGGAGAGGTGGGTAACGCCGTGAAAAGCCTATAAAATAGTCTGAGCCAGCCGGAGGAAGCTGCCGCTGGGCCGGCTTCCCATGATCTCCGGACGATGGCTACTCGAGGTGGTGTTTCCAGCAGGGCCAAGCGTCAAGACGGACGGCCTCAGTGATTGACCGCGCGGCGTTTCGGGTTCGTGCAGCGATCGAGCAGGACCGACATGCTTCCCGAGCCGTAGTTGGCGATGGCCAGGTCGACTCGGCTGTTGTTCCTGAAGTCGCCGCTGGCGATCCCCCAGGGGGTCGTGCCCACTGCCTTGTAGATCGCGGACGCGAACGACCCGTCGCCCCTTGCCGAGGAGGAGGGAGACGTGCGCGCCGTGTACGTGCCGTCGTCGTTGCCAAGCAGGATGGCCAGAACCGTACGGAGGTAGGAGGGACACTGCGCCGGGGCCTGGAGCGCGAAAGCGGCCAGCTCGCGCCCTTCGCGCAGCGAATCTGGAGTGCGGCGGCCCGTGCCGCCGCTCTCTGCGAGTTTTCGCAGCGGTCCCGAGCTCAGAGCGGCGGCGTGGGCCGCCGCACTCCAGATCGCCGCTTCGCGGCGAACATCGCCGCTTCGCGGCGAAGTCAACTTCCGTACTCAATTCAGCGCGTGGAGTACTAACATTCCGCCGCCCCACACGGCTCGAGGAGTTGCCTGTCATGTCTTCCGGAATGCAAGAGCAGCCGGCGCCGGACTTCGCCGGAACGTGGCGTCTGGTCTCCTACGAGGCGCACGACTCCGGCGGCGGACTGCAGTACCCGCTGGGTGAAGACGTCTCCGGTCAGCTCATCTACGACGCCGCGGGCAACATGTCCGCGCACGTGCTGAGGAACGACCGGCCGCGTTTCGCGGCGAACGACTCGGCGAAGGGAACGGATGCCGAGGTGCGCGCCGCCTTCGAGGGCCACACCTCGTACTTCGGCACCTACACTGTCGACGGGGCGAAGCAGACGGTGACGCATCACGTCCGCGGCTCTTCGTACCCGAACTGGATCGGGACGGACCAGGTCCGTCACTTCGAGCTCGACGGCGCCCGTCTCTCCCTCTCCGCCCGTGTCGTCTTCAGGGGACAGACCCTGGAGTTCGTGCTGCACTGGGAATGGGTGGCGTGAGCATCGGTTGGCGAGATCCCCGGTGTCGCACGGGAGCTCGGGCACCCGAGGCGGGGCTGGCGTCCTCGGGCGCAGCGTCGTATCGTTTGAATGTCACGGGCCGGGTCGTGCCTTGACACGACCCGGCCGCTGTTGTCCTGGTGTTCGCGCTGAATTCGTCCGGCTCAGGCAGCCATCGGCAGCGGCTTCGGAGCAGGGGGCTGTTCCGGCGCGGGCTGCGGCTGCGGCACCTCCTTCTTCTTGTTGCCACGCCCCTTCCGTCCGAGTGCCTGGCGCATCTTCAGCGCCGCGTCGCGGGCATCGGCGCCGGCGACCGTACGTCCCAGCCCCTTGGCCCGGTAGTACGTCTGCAGCGCCTTCAGACCCGCCGACGCCTTGCGTGCGTCGATGCTGAACTGAAGGGATCGTCCCATCCGCAGGAACAGGTCGGCGATGGGCTGGTAGGCAAGCTTGTACCTTTGCCTGTCGCCCGTGTCCTCGACGTCGAACGTGTTCAACGTCCTCAGACTGGCCGCCCCGGCCACGCCGTCGGATACCGAGGTGATGAATGCCTCCGGTACCAATCGGCCGCCGCGCAGGGCCTGCGCCGCCACAGGGTGGAACCATTGCCAGTACGGCACCTTCTCCGGCATGGCTTCCAGGATCGTGCGCAGTTGCGCCGCCTGGGCTTCGTAGTCCACCACCGGCGTTCCCGGATCGGGGTTGGGGTTGGTATTGTCCGCCGCGGCTATCGCACCGCTTTGGGCTTCTACTTCACGACTCATACGTTTCCTTTCTCCTTTTCCTTTCTCCGTCCCGCCGCAGCCACACGCTGGGCGGACCGGGTTACTGGTTACCTGGACCGCCTCGGCCGAAGCGGGACAGGCGAAAGGCGCGTCGACTGCGCCGGGCCTCTGGTCGGAGCGTTCCGCATCGATCGCCTGCTTTCTGCTCCTGTAGGAAAAGCGTTTCAGAAGCCTTCTTGGCCACGCTTTTTTCGTGACGGCATGCCGTGGTCATGACACGGGTGGCACACCGGGAGGGATCCGAATTGGCGGTAACTATCAGAGTCTGTGGAGGATGGTCATTCGCACGTGGAGGACGAAGCATGCCCGAAAAATCTTTTCACGCGCGCTGAATAACTGTGAAAGTTGTGAACAACCCTGTAACAGCGCCGCCATAGTTGTGTCCCGCAGTCAGGAAGAATCCTGATTTCCAGATCTGACGCGTCAGATCTGGATGCCTGCCGTTCCAGCATCGAGATCTGCCGTCTTGCCATCGAGGTCTGACGTTCTGCCGTTCACGGTTCTCCGGCAGCGATTCACGCCAGCAAGGCCAGACGTGGATGGCAGGAGGGCTGGCGTGCGTGCTTGCCTGTCAGGCGTCGATGTCAGAAGGGCAGACGTTCATGACTGGGCAGCAGACGTGATCGGCGGCCAGGCGTCGCGTAGGCACGATTGGCCGGGGTTCAGGTCGCCGTGCCGCTTGATAAATGGGCTTGGTGTCTCAGGCATCTATGTCAACGGCCGACAGAGTGCGGATGGAAGACAGGTCGAACCGTTGAACGTCGCCGAACCGATGAACATCGCAAATCAAAAGGTAAGCAACTCCCTCGTCGGCAAGCCGACTCAGTCGTTGCAGTTGACAAACCATGGCCTTCTCATGGAAGTGCGGCAGCCGTGCTGCCGCTCTGGCGTCAGCGAAACCATAGCCCCACCACGGCCGCCGCACTCCACATCCGCGCTTCGCGCGGAGGGTTTAGGTGCAAAGCCCCGCTGACCTCCACCGTGTCAAGAGCTTGCCCGGTCCCTGGACGTCCTAAGACCTCCGTGGTTTCAGTAGTTTACGAGCGTCCCAGGACGCTCCGGGATAGCCTGGAACCACCGTAGGTGGACTCTGCGAACACGTCGCGAACATTTTGTCCCGTCAGACTTGTGCAGCGGGAGCGGCGGTTTCTCGTCCGATCGGGTAGTGGTCCTACGG
The DNA here is from genome assembly GCA_964650405.1 of uncultured Thermoanaerobaculia bacterium. GTDB lineage: Bacteria > Acidobacteriota > Thermoanaerobaculia > Gp7-AA8 > Gp7-AA8 > CAZYTO01. The sequence goes on from CAZYTO010000086.1 coordinate 17,058, forward strand.
GTGTCGCTCGTCGGTTTGCTTGAAGTCTGGTGAGACGACGCCGACGAGGGGAATGCCTCCGTGGCGGTCGTAGATGGGGAAGCGGAGGCTCCAGCGAGGGCCATGGTCGTGGAATTCTTCTTTCGCCATCCGAGCGTGACCCGTACTTGCAACGTCAAGTTCGTGAGCGACGATGGGATGTTCGTGCGGCAAGTCAAGGACGCTGGTGGTGGAGCGGCCGAAGGCTTGCCTCGCTGACTTGCGGATGAGCGCGAGGTAGACCGCGTTCCCCCAGATGATGATGGAGTCGTTGCTCGTTGGTCGCTTGATCGCGATGGCAACGGGAGCACCTTCGAGCAGCGGCAGGAAGCGCGCCTCGATGCTCGGGTCGAGCGTTGCTTGTTGCATGCGCTGCAAGGCGTCCTCGATGACGGGGAACGAGGCTTCTCTGATCTCATCCTTGACGAAGCTGATGTCGGCGAGCATCTCGATGAGTAAGTAGCGGTACGCGAGGACGGTTACTTTGCCCAGCCCTGCGGGGTTAATGCCCTCCATTGACGGGAGGGCTCTCGCATGGCGCAGCACGCTCTGGATATTGGCCTCGATGGTGTCTTTCTGAATCCCATCCGTGAATCCAAGATCGGTGATGCGGGAGCCGACGATGTCTTTGCTTTGCCGCTTGAGGGCGCGCTCGGTGTAGAGGTTCACCCAGACGATGCGCGCGTCGCGATCCTTGATAAGCGCAAAGGTCGGCATACTCTGCACGAAGATCTCTGCCAGCAGCGCATTCATCGTGTCCGGGACAACGACTGGCCGAACGATCGCCGAGCCGCGCCGGTCGAGCTCGCGGCGAATTGCCTCGATGAGAATCGCCTCCGAGGTGGTGCGCTGGGACGCGGCGGTCATCTTGAGTCGGCGGTGCAGATCTGACGGCAAGCGCAGCGTCGTTCGGGTGAGGTCTGACATTGGGCACGTCTCCTCTCGCGTCATTCTGTCATGACTGTGCATGGCTTCCCAAGATTGACAGCCGATCGCTGCGACATGCTTCTGTCGGATAGATCATCTTGACAGAAACGAAGCCAAGGCTTACCTTAGACTGGAGTTGGGTATCCCCGGTCCATCACCGATATCGCTTTGCTGTAGGAGGAACTGTCGTCCCGATCAACCCCTAACCAAGGAAAGGTGCCCCCTGATGTCAACCCCACGACTCCCCCGCATTCTCTACCGTGACGCCCTCGCTGCATTTCCCGCTAGCATCGCCGCAACCATCCTCTGGGTCCTCGTTCTTCTCCCCGTCGTGCACGCCCAAGAGCACACACCCTTAGTCGACCGCCCAGCCCACCAACCCACGAGTGCCGCAGATGTGGTCCGCGCCGACGTCGCAGCGCAAGACGCAGGAGACTGGGACTCCTACCTTGCGCTCCGCAGCGACCTGCCGGGCGCACCCGAGAGCCGTTCGAACTACGCCACGTTGTGGGCGCAACCGGAAAAAGGCATCCGCGACAACGTCACGCGCGCGCAGATCGACGCAATCAGGGAGATCCCCATCGACGTCGCGAAACAGGCGATGGATACGTGCTGCTACAACGGCACGAACCTACGTGCCTTCTTCGTTAGCATAAACTACTCCGTGCGGGCCGACGATCAGTACTTGAACAGTGGCTCAAACGCCCGGGTCTACATGCTGGCGGAGATCGACAACTCCTGGAAGATCGTGCAAGTCTCGGTACCGCTCCTTCAAACGCTGCCCCATGCCGGGTTCAGCCTCGGAAATACGGGCGACACGGCTGTCCGCGAAAAACCAGGGGGAAAAGTCGGAGGACTGTGTCGAGACCGTCGAGCAGGAAGTGTTTCTTGGCAACCTGCCAATGATGACGGAG
>CAZYTO010000087.1:0-18841 GCA_964650405.1 uncultured Thermoanaerobaculia bacterium
TCGCTCTCCGGCGAGCACGGCGACGGCCAGTCGCGCGCGGAGCTGCTGCCGAAGATGTTCGGCGACGAGCTGGTGGGCGCGTTCCGCGAGTTCAAGTCGCTCTGGGATCCGGAGTGGAAGATGAACCCGGGGAAGGTCGTGACGCCGTACCACCCGACCGAGAACCTCCGGCTGGGAGAGGACTACCGTCCCTGGTCGCCGCGCACCCACTTCCAGTTCCCCGAGGATGAAGGGCAGTTCTCGCGCGCCGCGCTGCGGTGCGTCGGTGTCGGGGAGTGCCGGCGCATGGAGCACGGCACGATGTGCCCGAGCTTCATGGCCACGCGGGAGGAGGAGCACTCCACGCGCGGCCGTGCGCGCCTGCTCTTCGAGATGTTCGAAGGAGAGGTCGTCCCGAACAACTGGCGCAACGACGCGGTGAAGGACGCCCTCGACCTCTGCCTCTCCTGCAAGGGCTGCAAGGGCGACTGCCCCGTCAACGTGGACATGGCCACGTACAAGGCGGAGTTCCTCTCGCACTACTACGAGGGGCGTCTCCGGCCGCTCGGCGCCTACACGATGGGACTCATCCACTGGTGGTCGCGCGCCGCGGAGGTCGCCCCGGAGCTGGCGAACGCAATCCTCTCCCTGCCGCTCACGAAACGCCTCGGAGGAATCGCGCCCGAGCGCACGCCGCCGATGTTCGCGAAGCAGACGTTCCGCGAGCAATTCCAGCAACGAATCCGAGCCGACGCCTCGGCGGCCGGCGCGCCGCAGCGCCCCGGGATGCACTCTTCGGCACATCCCTTGTCCGAGCCCCACCGCCGGGTGCTGCTGTGGGCCGACACGTTCAACAATCACTTTCATCCCGAGACGGCCATGGCCGCGGTCGACGTGCTCGAAGCGGCCGGCTATCACGTCACCATTCCGCGCAAGCGGCTTTGCTGCGGGCGGCCGCTCTACGACTGGGGCTTTCTCGGCCTGGCCAAAGACCTCCTGCGCGAGACGATCGACGCCCTGATGGCCGAGCTGGATGAAGGCGTGGCCATCATCGGCCTGGAACCGAGCTGCGTCTCCGTCTTCCGCGACGAGCTTCTCGGCCTCTTCCCGAACGACGACTACGCGCGCCGCCTGGCCCGGGCCACGATGACGCTCAGCGAATTCATCGCCCACGAAGGAGACCGCTTCCAGCTCCCGCGCCTCGAGCGCAAGGCGCTGATGCAGGGGCACTGTCACCACAAGGCCATCATGAAGATCGAGCCGGAGGAAGCGGTGCTGCGCAAACTCGGCCTGGAGCTGGAGAATCCCGACAGCGGCTGCTGCGGCATGGCCGGCGCCTTCGGCTTCGAGGCGGGGGAGCACTACGAAATCTCCATGCGCGTCGGGGAGCGCGTGCTCCTGCCAAAGGTACGCGACGCGGCGAAGGACACGTTGATCATCGCCGACGGCTTCAGTTGCCGGGAGCAGATCGAGCAGACCACCGATCGCCGGGCCCTGCACCTCGCGCAGGTGCTGAAGATGGCCCTGGACGAAGGCCCGCACGGCACGTCCGGCGACTATCCCGAACGGAAGTGGATCGCGCCGAAGGCCGACCCGAAGCGGGGCTGGTGGAAGATCGCCGGGGTGGTGGGAGGCGTGGCGCTCTTCGCGGGAGGGATGGCCCTCCTGCGCCGTTGGCGCAAGCATTGATACGTCCGGCTCATGAGCTATGAGCCGATCGCCAATTACGCGCTCATCGGAGACACGCGGTCGGCGGCCCTGATCTCACGGAACGGCTCGATCGACTGGCTGGCCTGGCCGCGCTTCGACGCGACCTCGGTCTTCGCCCGCATCCTCGACGCGGAGCACGGCGGCTTCTTCTCCATCCATCCCGATGCCCCGTTCACCGCCAGCCGGCGATACGCCGGCGACACGAACGTCCTCCAAACGCGGTTCACCTGCTCCTCCGGCACCGCCAGGCTGCTCGACCTGATGCCGGTCCTGCGCGAAGAGGAAAAGGGGCGGCTTCTCACGCCTTTTCGCCAGCTCCTCCGGCGCATCGAAGTACTCGCCGGCGAAGTGCCGATCGCCGTCACCTTTACTCCGCGACCGGATTACGGGCTCGCCGTACCCGAGCTCCACGCACGTGGCGACGGCATCCTCTTCATGCACGGCCCGGCCGTCTATCACCTCCGCAGCGACGCAACGTTCGAAGTCCGCGAAGGCACGGCCGCGGCTCGGATGACGCTGCGCGCCGGCGAGCGGCGTGACTTCTCCTTCGCGTTCGACGAGCACACTCCCGCCGTCTACCCGGTCATCGGCGACGCCGCGACTGCGGCCATCGAGCGCACCCTCGACTTCTGGCGCGACTGGGCGTCGCAGTGCAACTACGACGGCCCCTGGCGCGACGCCGTCCTGCGCAGCGCGCTCGTGCTCAAGCTCATGACCTACGCCCCTTCGGGAGCCATCGTCGCGGCCCCAACGACGTCGCTCCCCGAGGCCGTTGGCGGTGTGCGGAACTGGGACTACCGGTATTGCTGGCTGCGCGATGCCTCCTTCACCGCCAGCGCGCTCTACGACTGCGGCTTCAGGATCGAAGGCGACGCCTTCGTGAACTGGCTCCTCTATGCCACGCAGCTCACCCATCCCCACCTGCAGATCCTCTACGACATCTTCGGCGAGTCGCGGGTACCCGAGCGGACGCTCGACCATCTGGAGGGCTATTGCCGCTCGAAACCGGTGCGCATCGGGAATGGCGCCAGCAGACAGTTTCAGCTCGACATCTACGGCGAGGTCCTCGGCGCCGTGGAAGAGCACGTCCGGGCCGGCGCGACATTGAATCGCGACGAACGCCGCCTCCTGGTCAGGCTCGCGGACATGGTGGTCGCGCGCTGGCGCGAGCCGGACAGCGGCGTCTGGGAGAAGCGCTCCGAGCGCGCCCAGCATACGCACGCCAAGATCCTGGCGTGGTCGGCACTCGACACCGCCATCCGGTTTGCGGAGAAGGGAAAGATTCACGGCGATGTCAGCCGGTGGCGTACCGAGCGGCGCGAGATCGAGCGCGTCATTCTCGAGCGCGGCTTCAACACGAAGCTCAACGCCTTCGTCAGCATTCTCGACGGCGACCAGCTCGACGCCAGCGTGCTCTACGCCGCCCGCGTCGGCTTCATCGATCCGGCCGACCCGCGCATGCTCTCCACGATCGGCGCCATCCGCGCGCGCCTTGGACGCGATGACCTGGTCTACCGCTACGACATCGATACCGACGACGGCCTGCCCACCGGCGAGGGCGCCTTCCTGGCCTGCAGTTTCTGGCTCGTCGAAGCGCTCGTCCTCGCCGGCCGCATCGACGACGGCCGGGAGCTGTTCGAGAAACTCCTCACCCGCCGCAACGACGCCGGCCTGCTATCGGAAGAATGCGACACCCGCACCGGCGCCCTCCTCGGCAACTTCCCGCAGGCCCTCACCCACATCGCCCTGATGAACGCCGCGCTCTGCCTGACCGAGAAGTCGGACGCAAGGAGCCAGCGCGCCGCGCACCAGCCGTAGTGGAGGACGGACAATCCTGTCCGACTGCACGCGAGGCTTCTCTGAGGTTTCGATCTGCCTGGCTCAGTCCAACCGCCCCGCGGGGGACGGACAGGATTGTCCGTCCTCCACTAGTGCAGTTGGTAAAACGCGCCGAGGACCACGCCGTACAACGTGTGCGCGACGAGCGTGACCAGCGGCGTGAGGCGCCCGTAGTTCACGGCCAGGAAGCCGGGTGGTTCGAGCAGCCGGGTGGGCTCGGGGCCGCGGAAGTCCGACACCATCCGCGGGTGGACGCCCGGCAAGAGCGGCAGCAGCGCGACCAGAACCACCACGCCCTGCAGCGCACCGAGCAGCCCGCCGAACCACCACGTGGCTCGGTGCACTTTCTCGAAGAACAGCGCGTAGACGATCGCGAAGAGCCATCCGTTGACGATGTGCATGCCGTAGCCGATGACCTTGGCCCGGTCACGGTTCGGAGTGAGCACCGTCCCGACGATGAACGGCATGTCGATGCGCGTCAGGCCGAGCGCCTGTCCGGTCGCGAGCACCGTCGTCAGTACGACCGTTGCCGCGAAGCCCCAGAGCAGGATCGATTCGATGTTCATGATCGCCGTGTCGCCGGGTTACCGGCTCCCCTCGGCCCTCTCGCAAAAGGCGTGCAATCCACACATTCGGCGCCCCTGACACAACTCGCTCCGCTTCACTTTAAATGCGGATGAGCTTCGCGTACTTGGCGATGAACTTCTTCGATCCGGCCCGGTCGAAGTAGACCGTCAGCTTGGCGTCCGGACCGCTTCCCTCCATGGTGAGGATGGTCCCGTCGCCGAACTGCTCGTGCCGCACGCGCTGTCCGCGTTTCAGCTCCGGCGCCCGCGCCACGGCCGGCGCGCTGGCCGTCTTCAGAGCCGAAGGATCGAACTGCACCGGCGCATCCTTGAAGAACGACAGCACGCCGTTTGCCGACTCGTTCCGCTTCGGCTGCGGTGCCGCCGCCTGCGGCGGGCGAGGCTGGGACGGGGCCGGGCGCGGAGCTGATTGCGGCGATCGGAACGACGGCTCGCCGCGATACCGGTCGCCGTAGCCGCGCTGCAGCATCGGACGGTCCCGCCAGTTGGGCGCGGAATCGCGGCCGCCGCCATACGTTCCCGTCCGGCCGAGGCGTACCTGCTCCCGTACCTCCTCGGGGATCTCCGTCAGGAACGGGGAGGGGCTCTGCTCGCGGAACTGGCCGTGCATGCGGCGCTCGTAGCAATGGATGCAGTAGAGCTGCTCGCGGGCCCGGGTCATGCCCACATAACAGAGGCGCCGCTCCTCCTCGAGATCCTCCATCGCTTCCTGCGAATTCGAGTGAGGCAGGATCCCCTCCTCCATTCCGGCCAGGAAGACGACCTTGAACTCGAGCCCTTTCGCCGAGTGCAGGGTCATCAGGGTTACGCCCTTCGATGCCTCGTAGCGGTCGAGGTCGGAGATGAGCGTGACCGAGTCGAGGTAGTCGGCCACCGACGCCCCGCCGCTCTGTTCCCAGAACTCACGCGCGGAGTTGAGCAGTTCCTCGATGTTCTGCAGCCGGGACTCGTCCTGCACGTCGCGCGACTCGCTGAGCATGCGCTTGTAGCCGGTGCGCAGGAGGAGGTAGTCGAAGAACTCCGGCAGCGGGTTGTTGGATGCGGCGTTGAGGTCGGAAACGATGTCGCGGAACTCGCGAACGGCCTTCGACGCCCGGGCGGGCAGGAAATCGAGCTCGCCGCTGATGACGTCCCACAGCGAGGCGTTCCGCATCCGGGCTTGCTCATCGATGGCCTTGACGGTCGTATCGCCGATCCCCCGCGACGGCACGTTGATCACCCGCTCGATCGACGGCGTGTCGTGAGGGCGGGTGGAGAGGCGCAGGTAGGCGAGGATGTCCTTGATCTCGGCGCGCTCGTAGAACTTCACGCCCCCGACCACCACGTACGGGATGTTGGCCCGGAGGAGCTCTTCTTCAAAGGGCCGCGACTGGGCGTTGGTGCGGAAGAGCACGGCGAAGTCGGTGAGCTTCAGCCGTGAGCGCCCGGCCTGGATCTTGTCGATGACGAAGTGCGCTTCCTCCCGCTCGCTCTGGCAGGTGACGATCCGCACCGGCTCGCCCGCCCCCGCTTCCGTGAAGAGCGTCTTCCCCTTGCGGGCGATGTTGTTCGACACGACGCCGGTGGCAGCGTCGAGGATGTTGCCGGTGGAGCGGTAGTTCTGCTCGAGCTTCACGATCTCCGCGCCCGGAAAGTCGCTCTCGAAGTTGAGGATGTTGTTGATGTCGGCGCCGCGGAAGCGGTAGATGGCCTGGTCGTCGTCGCCGACGGCGACGATGTTGCCGCGGGAGCCGGCCAGCAGCTTCACGAGCTGGTACTGGGCGCGGTTCGTGTCCTGGTACTCGTCGATGAGGAGGTGCTGAAAGCGCTCGTGCAGCTCCTCGCGCACGTCGGCGTGCTCCTCGAGCAGGCGCACGTATTGCCCGATCAGGTCGTCGAAGTCCATGGCGTCGAACTCGCGGAGGCGCTTCTGGTACATCCGGTAGACCTCGGCCACCCGCGCGCCGAAGAAGTCGGTGTTGTTCCGCTCGTACTCGACCGGTCCCACCAGCTCGTTCTTGGCGTTCGAGATGCGGCTGAGAATCGACCGGGGAGGGAAGGCCTCGTCGCTCATGTTCAGGTCGCGCATGCAGCGCCTGACGAGCGTCAGTTGGTCGGACGTGTCGTAGACGACGAACGATTTGGTGAAACCGAGACGGTCGGCGTAGCGGCGCAGCATCCGCAGGGAGGTCGAATGGAAGGTACCGATCCAGGGCCGCCCGCCCAGGTTCGGCACGAGGAGCTCGACGCGATGGAGCATTTCGGCCGCTGCCTTGTTCGTAAAGGTGACGGCGAGGATCCGGGAGGGGTGCACCTTGCGCTCACCGATGAGCCAGGCGATGCGGTAGGTGATGACTCGTGTTTTTCCGGAGCCGGCGCCGGCCAGAACGAGCAGGGGGCCGTCGCCATGGGCAACGGCCTCGCGCTGCCGGGGGTTGAGAGAGGTGACGTCAATCATGCGGTTCGGTGATCGTATCGTGATGGCTTCGGATGTCGGGTTGCGAAAGTCGCCGGGCGGAAGGACGGGCCCGGTCCTGGCCTCGCCCTTAGACGGATCCTGCAACGTAACGCCGTCGGGAACGTCTCATTCCCCGGGGTTGTTCTGCCCCGCGAGGTCAAAACACAGTAAACTCACACTTCGGCCCGGTGCGTAACTTGGAGGACTCATGTTTGGTCTTGGTTTCCCGGAATTGCTACTGATTCTCGTGATTTGCGTCTTCCTCTTCGGCGCCGGACGTCTCGCTTCCGTCGGAAAAGGCCTCGGTGAGGGCATCGCCGGCTTCCGTGACGCGCTCAAGAAGGGTTCCGACGACAAACCAGCCATCGAAGAGAAGAAGAACAACTCGTAGCGGGAGCCGTTTTCGTTGCGCCAGGACTCACCCCACCCGGCCGCGTCGCTGTACCAAACCGACCTGGCGCAGACCGCTCTGCCCGAGATTCTCGTCACCATTCACCGTTACCGGGCGCCGGGGGTCGTGGAGTGCCGGCGCGGTGACGCGATCAAGCGCGTCTATCTCGACCGCGGCCAGATCATCTTTGCCACGACGAACCAGATCGCCGAGTCCCTCGGCGACAAGCTTCTCGCGGCCGGCCGCATTACGAACGAACAGTACGCAGCCAGTCTCGTGCGCGTGCGCGAGACCGGTAAGCGTCACGGCGTGACCCTGGTCGAGATGGGCATCCTCACCCACGAGGAGCTCTTCACCGCCGTCCGCGAGCAGATCGAGGCCATCCTCTGGACGCTCTTCGGCTGGGATTCCGGAGCGGTGACGTTCGTGCCCGGCCGGGACAAGCACCTCGAGTTCGTCAAGGTCGAGATTCCCGTGCCGCGGGCCGTGCTGAACGGCGTGCGGCGGATGCCGGACGCCAAGTCGCTGGTGTCGCGCCTCGGCGTGAAGACAACGCTCTTCGCGCGGACGAACAACGTCGTGGAAGACCTCGATTTGACCCCCGAGGAGCAGGCGCTGCTCGCGGCTGTGGACGGCCGAAAAGTGCTGTACGAGCTGGTGAACACTCCTCCGCTCTCGCACGGCGACAACGCGCGCATGCTGTACGGCTTCTTCGCCCTGCAGCTCATCGCCGAGAAGACGCAGCGGCAGATCAAGGTTCAAATCCAGACGCCCGGTCCCCCGTCGACATGACCTCGCGTCGCTGGTTGATCACAGGCGGCGGCGGGATGCTCGGCACCGACCTGCGCGAGGCGCTGGAGGCACGCGGCGACACCGTGGTCGCGAAGTCCCGCGCGGAGCTCGACGTCACGAACGCGCGCCTCGTGCAGCAGTGCGTCACCGAGGCCGGGCCGGACGTCATCGTCAACTGCGCGGCATGGACGCGCGTCGATGCCGCGGAAGCGAATGAAGCGGCTGCGGCGGCCATCAACGGCGGCGCCGTCGAGCTCCTCGCCGGCGCGGCCAACGATGCCGGCGCACTGCTCGTGCAGATCTCCACCGACTTCGTGTTCGACGGCAACAAGCGCGCGCCCTACGAACCGGACGATCCGACCAACCCTCTCTCGGCCTACGGCCGCACCAAGCTCCTGGGAGAGATCGCCGCGGCGCACGCGACGCGCCACCTCATCCTTCGCACTTCCTGGCTCTTCGGCGTGCACGGCAACAACTTCGTGGAGGCGATGAAACGACAGCTCGCCAAAGGGGTCGACCCGCTGCGCGTCGTGGCCGACCAGCGCGGCAGGCCGACGTTCACGCCGCACCTCGCCGAGGCCGTCTTGAGGCTCGTCGATGCCGGCGCCGAGGGAACCGTCCACTACGCCGACAGCGGCGAGACGACGTGGTTTGCCTTTGCCTGCGCCATCGTGGCAACGCTCGACTCGCCTGCGCGCGTAGAGGCCATCGCCACCGCGGATTATCCCACCCCTGCCACCCGCCCCGCGTACTCGGTGCTCTCGACGGAGCGCTACACGCAGCTCACGGGAGCGGAGCCGGAGTCATGGCGGGAGGGTCTGCAGGACTACCTGCGTGCATCAGGTACTCCACGTTCCCTTCCGCGCCCTTGATGGGGCTCTCGATCACGCCCCTGACGTCGAATCCGAGCTCGCGGGCGACGCCGGTCACGGCCTGAACGGCAGCATCCCGCTTCGCCTGATCGCGCACGATCCCTCCCTTGCCGACGTCCGCCTTGCCGACTTCGAACTGCGGCTTGATCAGCGCCACCAGCTCGCCGCGAAGGAACTTCGCCACGGCCGGCAGGATGAGCCCGAGGGAAATGAACGACACGTCGATGGAGACGAACTCGACGACCTCGCCGAACTCGGCAGCGCCCAGGTAGCGGGCATTGACCTTCTCGCGGTTGACGACGCGGGGATGGCTGCGCAACGAGGCATCGAGCTGACCGTAGCCGACGTCGATCGCGTAGACCTTCGCCGCGCCGTGCTTCAGCAGGACGTCGGTGAAGCCGCCAGTCGACGCCCCGACGTCCGCGCAAACTTTCCCGCGCACGTCGATGCCGAAGCACTGGAGCGCGTGGGCCAGCTTCATCCCGCCCCGCCCCACCCAGGGATGTTCGAGCTGCTCGACGGCCAGCTCGTCATCGGCGGCCACGTTCGCCCCGGCCTTGTCGACGTGTTTCCCGTTGACGAGGATGCGCCGGGCCATGATCAGCGACTGCGCCTTCGTCCGCGAGTCGGCGAGGCCCCGCTCCACGAGCGCCACGTCGAGACGCTGCTTCTTCATTCCTTGACGATTGTGAACCCGGCTTGCGTGAAGTGATGGTCGTTCGTCAGTACGTGCCGGATGCCGCGCTGTTCCATCACGATCATCGAAATGCAATCCGTGAGCGAGTACTCCTTGTCGGGCCGTGCCGCGTAACGGTCGAGGGCGTCGAGGAAGATGCCGGTCGTCGATTGAACGACTTCCATCTTGACCAACGCACTCCGCACCGCCTCAACAGCACGGAGGCGAGACTGCGCGCCCTCGTCACTGAAATACGCAAGCACCTCGTAGAACACCGCTTCGTGGGTTACAAGATGCGCTTGCTGGACGCGATGGACGAGCCGCTGCACGCGTCCATAATGTTCATCGTGTCGGTCCAGCACCCCTATGAAGAACCATGCGTCGACGAAGTAACTCTCCCGCATCTACTTCGTCGCGCGCTTACGCTTCCCGTAAACGAATTCGTCGATGCGGTCGGAGTTCTTGCCTTTTTCGTGCATCCGGAGGAGATCTTCGTCTGGAATCTTGTTTCCGATCTCGATGAGCTCTTGCAGGAAAGCTCCGGTGTTGTTCTCCTTCTCGGCGTCCGGCTTGTCCCGCGTCAGATAGTCCCGGATTTCACCGAAAGAGGCACCCCGAGCGATCATCGCCTTTACCTCGGGATCGAGATTTGTTGCCTGGTCCCCCACGAACTCCCTCACGCGCTCGGCGATCCCCTCTGCGTGCAGGTCGTACTGTGCGCGGAGCACGTCCTGCGCACCGTGGTGCACGTACTCGTCGGGGATGCCGATGCGGTGGAAGTCGACGCCGGCCAGGCCGAGCTGCTGGGCGCGCTCCATGATTGCCGAGCCGAAACCGCCGGCCAGCGAGCCTTCCTCGACCGTGATGACCTTCGCTCCCGGCGTGCAGAAGCGCTGGATGAGCGCGTCGTCGAGCGGCTTGATGAAGCGGGCGTTGACGACCGCGACCTCGAGCCCTTCCTTCGCCAGCAGCTCCGCGGCCTGCATGGCCGGATGGACTTCGTTGCCGATGGCGAAGATCGTCGCGGCCGCTCCCTCGCGCAGCACCTCGCCCTTACCGATGGGAAGGGACTGCATCTCCGGATCGAGCTTCACGCCGAGGCCGTTGCCGCGCGGGTAGCGCAACGAGGTCGGATGGCCGGTCTCCAACGCCGTCTTCAGCATGTGCCGCAGCTCGTTCTCGTCCTTCGGCGCCATGCAGATCATGTTCGGGAAGACCCGCAGATAGGCCATGTCGTAGATGCCGTGGTGCGTCGGGCCGTCCTGGCCGGCGATGCCGGCGCGATCCAGGGCGAAGACGACCGGCAGGTCCATGATGGCCACATCGTGGAAGACCTGGTCGAACGCGCGCTGGAGGAACGTCGAGTAGATGGCCGCAATCGGCTTCATGCCCTGCGTGGCCATGCCGCCGCTGAACGTCACCGCGTGCTCTTCGGCGATGCCGACGTCGAACATGCGGTCCGGGAAGGCCTTGCCGAACTTGTCCAGTCCCGTGCCTTCGGGCATCGCGCCGGTGATGGCCACGATCTTCGGCTCGTTCCTGGCCAGCTCGATCAGCGCCTCGGCGAAGACGGCCGTGTACGACGGCGGCTGCGGCGCGGAGGGCTTCTTCACTTCGCCTGACGGAACGTCGAACGGCGTCACGCCGTGCGACCAGATCGGCTTGTTCTCCGCAGGCTCGTAGCCCTTCCCCTTCTTCGTGATGACGTGAATGAGGATCGGGCCGTTGTAGTCCTTGTTCTTCTCGAAGATCTCGATCAGGCCGTTCAGGTCGTGGCCGTCGTACGGTCCGAGGTACTTGAAGCCGAGCTCCTCGAACAGCGTGCCCGGCACGATCATGTGCTTGATGACCTGCTCCATGTCGTGGGCCAGGCCGTGCAGCTTGCCGCCGATGAGGGGGACGCGGTCCATCACCGCCCGGGCCAGGTCCTTGGCCTGGTTGTAGCGTTGGCCCTTGATGATCGAGTTCAGGTATCCCGACATGGCCCCCACGTTCGTGGAGATGGACATGTCGTTGTCGTTGAGGACGATCATCAGGCGGCGCTTGAGGTGCCCGGCCTGGTTGAGGCCTTCGAGGGCCAGACCGCCGGAGAGCGCGCCGTCGCCGATGACGGCCACGACCTTGTAGTCTTCCTTGCGGAAATCGCGGGCCACGGCCACGCCCAGCGCCGCGGAGATGGACGTCGATGCGTGACCGGCGTTGAAGACGTCGTACTCCGACTCTTCCCGCTTACAGAAGCCGGAGATGCCGTTGTGCTGGCGGATGGTCGGAAACGTATCGCGCCGGCCGGTGATGAGCTTGTGCGGATACGACTGGTGGCCGGTGTCGAAGACGATCTGGTCGCGAGGCGTGTCGAAGACGTAGTGCAGGGCCAGGGTCAGTTCGACGATGCCGAGGTTTCCGCCGAAGTGACCGCCGACCTTCGATACCGTGTCGATGATCGTGTCGCGGATCTCCTGGGCGAGCTGCGGGAGCTGGCGGCGGTCGAGTTTACGGACGTCTTTGGGTGTTTCGATCTTGTCGAGGATGCGCATGGCAGCGGTCCGGCTATGAGCGCCGTTCGCAGATGAAACGTGCGATGGCGGGGAGATAGTTCACCGGACCGCGCATCATATCAGCGTTGCGGAGAGCCACTTCCAGCAGCTCCCCCGCCCGGGCCCGCGCGGCCTCGACGCCGTAGAGGGCCGGATAGGTCAGCTTTCCCTGCGCCTGATCCTTCCCCGCCGTCTTGCCGAGGGTGGCGGCGCTCTCCTCGATGTCGAGCAGGTCGTCGATGATCTGAAAGGCATGGCCGGTGGCGTCGCCGTACCGGCGCAGCGCGGCCAGCTCCTCCTCGGCGGCGTTGGCCAGCAGGCCGCCCAGGACGGCCGACGCCGTCAGCAGGCGGCCGGTCTTGTTGGTGTGGATGAACGCCAGCTCGCCGGCCAGGCTGGCATGATCGCGGGACCGCTCCTGGGCGCGCTCTCCTTCGAGGTCGGCAACCTGGCCGCCGATCATCCCGCGCGAGTCGACGGCACGGGAGACCTCGTTGACGGCGAGCAACTGCCGCCCGGCATCGACGCCGGCGATCGGCCGCGACAGCCAGGAGAAGGCTTCCGTCAGCAGCGCGTCGCCGGTGAGGATCCCCATCGCCTCGCCGAAGACGACATGGGTCGTCTTCCGGCCGCGGCGCAGGTCGTCGTTGTCGAGCGCGGGGAGGTCGTCATGAACGAGCGAGTAGGTGTGAATGAGCTCCAGGGCCGCGAACGGCACGAGCAGCGCCTCGGTCTCCGCCCCGCAGGCCTCGGCGGCGGCGGCCGCGAGGATGGGCCGGATACGCTTGCCCCCGCCGAGGACGGCGTAGCGCATCGCTTCGTGAATGGTGGACGGGCGGGTCGCGCCGGGCAGGAGCTCTCGTTCCAGCACCCCGTCGATGCGTTTGCGCTGCGCGTTGAGGTATTCGCCAGTGGGAAGGGTCACGGGCCCTCGTCCGGCGCCGCGTCATCGTCCGCGTCACCGCCTTCCGGAACGTCACTCTCGAACGGCTCCACGCGCGGCTGCCCCTTGGCGTCGGCGAGGATCAGCTCGATCTTTTTCTCCACCTCTTCGAGCTTCTGATTGCAGAAGCGGGAGAGGCCGATGCCCTGCTCGAAGAGGAGCAGCGCGTCGTCGAGGGGCAGTTCTTCCGACTCGAGACGTTTGACGATCTCCTCGAGCTGCTGGAAGGCTTTTTCGAATTCGTTTTGCTTGCGCGCCATCTGTCGTTCGTTCGCCGTTCGCTACTCGTTTCCCGGTTGCGGCCAGACAGTCTCCAGTCCGAATGTCTTCCCGTCAACCGTACAGGCCAGGCGGCCCTTCCGCAGTTGCACTTCGATGGCCTCGCCGACCTTCACGGCGTTCGAGTCCAGAATCGGCTTGCGCCCCCTGCGCGTCCTGGTGAAGGCGATGGCATATCCGCGCGACAGGACGCTCAGCGGCGAGACGGCCTGCAGGTGCGCGGCCAGCGATTCGAGGCGCTGCCGCTCCCGGGCCAGGCGGACAGGCACGCGCGCCAGGGGCTCTTCGGTGGCCTGCAACCGGCGGCGCAGGGAGCGGGCGCGCATCTCCAGCATGCGGTAGAGCGACACGCGGCCGCGGTCGAGGCGCTCGCGGCGCGCGGCGATGCGGCGCGGCAGCAGGCCGAGACCGTCGCTCGAGGCGAGATGGCGCAACTCGTGGCGGTAGTGGCGCACGCGCGTCTCCAGGATGCCGCGGATGCGGCGAACGAACGAATCGATCTGCGTGCAGATCTCGCCCTTGGCGCGGATGACGATCTCCGCGGCGGCAGACGGCGTGGGCGCGCGGAGGTCGGCCACGAGATCGCAGATCGTGAAGTCGGTCTCGTGACCGACTCCCGAGATCGTGGGAATCGGGCAGGCGGCGATGGCCCGGGCCACGATCTCTTCGTTGAACGGCCAGAGATCCTCGAGCGAGCCTCCGCCGCGGCAGATGAGCACGACGTCGTGCTGATCCCAGCGTGACAGGTGCTTGAGGGCCGCGGCGATCTCGCGCGCCGCAGTCGCTCCCTGCACGCGTACGGGATAGATCTGCACGGCCAGGCCGTCGTAACGGCGGCCGAGCACGTTGAGGATGTCCCGGATGGCTGCGCCGGTCGGGGACGTGACGACGGCGATGCGCTGCGGCAGCATCGGGATCGGCTTCTTGCGCTCGGCATCGAAGAGGCCTTCTTCCGCCAGCCGCTTCTTGAGCTGCTCGAAGGCGAGCTGCAGTGCGCCGAGGCCGGCCGGCTCGGCCGAGACGGCATTGAGCTGGAACTCGCCTTTCTGTTCATAGATGGCCAGCCGTCCGCGCACGATGAGCTGCAGACCGTTCTCGATGCGGAACCGAAGGAAGCGCGCGTTCGTGGCGAAGAGCACGACGCGCAGCGACGCGCGCGCGTCCTTGATGGCGAAGTAATGATGACCGGCGGAGGAGCGCGTGTAATTCGTGACCTCGCCCTCCACGGCAATGTCGTGATAACGGAAGAGGTCGAGATTGATCTGTCGGATCAGGTCGCTGACGGAATAGATGCGCTCGGACACGGACGGCAGTGTACGACACGCGCGCGGTGGCGATCGGCATCGCATGGCATCGCGTAGCACCCAAAGGTCGAGAAGGTATGCTGTGCGGAAGGCTGAAAGGCTGGAAGGCTGGAAGAGCCGCGGCGGACATTTCGCTGACGTGCTCTTCGCTGGCGCTGCCGCGCGCTGCGCCATTGCGTTTACGGTCGTGCCGGCTTCAAGCGCACGCGGCGAAAACGGGCAAGCTCATTGCTCTAGCTGGGAGTGCCAACGAAGGCATGAACTCGAAAAAGGAGCATGAGATGAACACGCAGAAGCTTCTGAAGAAGGTCGCGGTCTCCATCGCTGCCGCGACGCTCGCGCTCGCATTGGGCGCGTGCGCGCACCACAACGCAACCGCGGGTCAGGACTACGGCCAGGTCCGTCCCGAGGCATCCGCAACGCAGTCGACGTCGAGCGATCAGGTGATCGGTCAGGCCCCGGCACCCACGAACGCTCAGAACACGGCCACGCCCTCCGCGCCGGCCATCATCCCGGGTCCGGCAAAGGTCGACAACAGCGGTAATGCTTACACGTCGAGCTCCGTCGGCAGCGCCGGCAACGGCTCCGCCACCGGTCTCAACACCAACGTCAACATTGTTCCGAAGTCCTCCACCTCCAGCGTGACCGTCACCCAGTCGCCGTCTGTCGCCGAGTCGACCACCGAGTCGACTACGACCACCACCACCACCACGACGCCGGCTCCTGTCGTCGAGACGACACCGGCACCGGAAGCGCCGATGGCTTCTGCGACGACGCAGGAGACGACCACCACGACCACCACGACGCCGGCGGAGCCCACCCACCGCCGCATGCGCAAGGACTAACGTTTCAGCAAGAACGAGGTGAGCCGGGCGCGCCGCGAGGCGCGCCTTTTTTGTTGGCGAGCGGGGACGGCGGGCGAGCGGCGAGCGAGGGGCGGAGGCTGGCGAAGTTTTCCGGCTACTTCAACTTCTCACGCTTCCGCGGTCAGTGGTCCTTCGGCGCGCCCTTCGATGAACTGGCGGACGATGGGATTCGCCGACGCCTTGAAGACGGACGGCTCTCCCTGCTCGATGATGCGTCCCTGGTGGAGCATGGCCACGCGGTCGGCAATCTTGAACGCCACTTTCATGTCGTGGGTAATGGTTACCGTCGTGGTGTGAAGGGTCTCGTCCATCTCCCGGATCAGTTCGGCGATGACGTCGCTGATGACGGGGTCGAGGCCGGTGGTGGGCTCATCGAAGAGCAGGATCTCCGGCTTCAGCGAGATGGCGCGCGCGAAGCCGACACGCCGGCGCATGCCGCCCGACAGCTCGCTCGGCCGTTTCGTCGCCGCGCCCCGCTCCAGGTGCACGAGGTCCAGACACTCCTCCACGCGCCCGCGGATGGCCTTCTCGTCCATCTTCGTGTGCCGCCGCAGAGGGAAGGCGATGTTCTCGAAGACCGACATCGAGTCGAAGAGCGCGCCCTCCTGGAAGGCCATGCCGAAACGGCGCCGGAAGCGATTCAGGTCCACGTCGTTCAACTGTCCCAGGTCCTGGTCGTCGACAAGCACGCGGCCGCGGTCGGGCTTCAGCAGACCGATGATGTGCTTGAGCGTGACGCTCTTGCCCGTGCCCGAGCCTCCGACGATGACCAGCGTTTCGCCGCTTTCGACATCGACCGACATGTCGTGCAGCACTTCCTTGCCGTCGAAGGCCTTGTAGACGTGTTGGAGAGAAATCATTCTGCGTTGCCGGGTTGCTCGGTTACCTGGTTGCTCGGTGCTTCAAAAGAGGAGTTTCGTCAGGAAGAAGTCCGTGAGGAGGATGTAGAGCGATGCATTCACCACGGCCTGGGTCGTCGACCGGCCGACGCCTTCGGCGCCGCCGGATGTGAAGTAGCCGTGCACGCAGCCGGTCAGGGTCAGGATCATCCCGAAGACCGACGACTTGATGAGGCCACTCCAGAGGTCCTTCAGTTCGAGGAACTGAAACGTGTTGCTCATGTAGATGACGGGATTTGTTCCCATCAGCTTGACGGCCACGAGGTAGCCGCCGTAGACGCCGATGGCGTCACCGAGGATGACCAGGAACGGCAGCATGATCAGCCCGGCTGCGACGCGCGGCACGAAGAGGTATTGCACGGGATCGGTGGCCAGGGCCTGCAGGGCGTCGATCTGTTCCGTGACGCGCATGGTGCCGATCTCCGCGGCCATCGACGAGCCGACCCGGCCCGTTACCATGAGGCCGACCAGCACGGGCGAGAGCTCGCGGAGCATGGCCAGGGCCACGACGCTGGCCACGAAGTTCTCGGCGTGCACGCGCTGGAAGCCGTTGTAGGTCTGCAGGGCCAGCACCATGCCGGTGAACATCGTCGTCAGAAAGACGACGGGCACGGAATCGACGCCGAGGCGCACCATCTGGCGCAGCCACTCGGGGAGCTCGAAAGGCGGGCGGAGGCTCCAGGTCACGGTCCGCCAGAGCATGGTGAACCAGCGGCCGGCCTGTTCGAAGAGGGCGACGAAGACGAGGCCGAATCTTTCGAGGATGTTTGTCATGCGTACAACCGCGGAACGCGACGGCTCACGCGGCAAAAGACTTCGTAGGAGATCGTATCAGTCTTCGCCGCCAGCTCTTCCGCGGTGATGCCGTCACCGAGGAGCACCACTTCATCCCCGACCGCGACGTCGGGGAGGTCAGTCACATCGATTGTCACGAGGTCCATCGACACGCGTCCCACCACAGGTACGCGCCTGCCGTGCACGAGGACTTCTCCCTTGTTCGAGAGCAGCCTGCTGTAGCCGTCGGCATAGCCGACGGGCAGCGTGGCGATCCGCGAGGGGCGTGTCGTATGAAACGTCGCCCCGTACCCGATGGCATGATCGGCTGGGAGATCCTTGAGACGTACGATTTCGGTCCGCCACCGCATGACGGGCCGCAGCGGCGCGCCGAACAACGCAATGCCGCAGCGCACGTAATCGCCCGGACGTACGAGGTGCCGCAGCGTGGCCGGGCTGTTGGCGAGGTGATGGAACGGCGCCTCGAGGCCGGCGCTCCGCAGCGCGGCGATCATGCGGTCGAATTGCGCAATCTGAGCTTCGGTAAACGGATCGTCCACGTCGCCGGCATTGGCGAAGTGCGTGTGGATCGCGTCGACATGCAGCCGCGGCGTGCCGCGAACCATCGAAGCCACTTCGGCGAGCTCGCCATCGGTCACGCCCATCCGCCCCATGCCGCTGTCGAGCTTGAGGTGGACGTGGACATCGCGCTCCCGCGCCACGCGGCAGGCCGCGGCGAGCGCCTCCGGCCCCGGAATGCCGGGCGTGATACGCGCTTCCACGGCCTTCGCGATCGCCGCTTCGTCCAGCGGGCCGAGGACGAGTAGCGGCAGGGCGATCCCGGCGTCGCACAGGGCGAGCGATTCTTCGAGCAGCGACGTCGCGATCATGGCTACGCGCTCGGGCCGGCAGACGCGCGCCAGCTCGACGGCGCCGTGTCCGTAGGCGTCGGCCTTCAGCACGGCGATGAGACGCGATCCGGACGGGAGCGACGAAGCAATCGCTTCGACATTGGCGGCGAACGCGCCGCGGTCGATCTCGACCCACGTAGGCCGGCCCCCCGCCGCCCGCTTCTCAGACGCCATAGACATGCACGTTCTGTCCGTTCATCGGCCGGGAGCGCTCGGAGGCGAGGAAGAGAATCGTCTCCGCGACTTCCGCCGCCGTCATGTCCGCAGGCGCGCCGCCGCTGGCCGCCGCCCACATCGGGGTGTCGACCGAGCCGGGACTGACGCAGTTGACGCGGACGCCGCGGTCTTTCGTCTCCACCGCCAAAGCCTCGGTGAAGCCGATGACGGCGGCTTTGCTGGCATTGTAGGAGGCGAAGCCGGGGAACTTCTCCGGCCCGGGGATGCCGCTGATGGAGGCGATGTTGACAATCGCTCCGCTCCGGCGCGCCGTCATGGACGGCAGGGCCCGGCGCGCGGCCAGG
Organism: uncultured Thermoanaerobaculia bacterium; assembly: GCA_964650405.1. Lineage (GTDB taxonomy): Bacteria > Acidobacteriota > Thermoanaerobaculia > Gp7-AA8 > Gp7-AA8 > CAZYTO01. The sequence goes on from CAZYTO010000087.1 coordinate 18,315, forward strand.
AACGTGCCGCGCACGTTGACCGCGAACATCCTGTCCCACGCTTCGGGCGTGACGTCGGCGACGCGTTTCGGATCGATCATGCCGGCACTGTTCACCAGGACGTCGCAGCCGCCGAATCGCGCCTCGACCGCCGCGAAGAGACGCTCGATGGCGGCCGGATCAGCGACGTCGCCCGCCACGGCGAGCATGCGGTCTCCATGCCGCGCCGCCATCGCCTCGATCGTCTCCTGCGAGCGCGCGAACAGCGCCACGCGCGCGCCACGCGTCACGAAGAGCTCGGCGGCTGCCCGTCCGATCCCGCTCGATGCGCCGGTGACCACGACGATTTTGCGATCGAACTCGGTCATATAATCCGCCGCAGTCTATCGCGACAGTAAAGAGGAGGACGCCCGCCATGCCAGAACCCCTCAACACCATCATCAACGCCCTCTTTCGATGGTTGCACGTCATCGCCGGCATCACCTGGATCGGTCACCTCTACTTCTTCAACTGGGTCAACGGGCCTTTCCAGGCGAAGATCGACGGCC
>CAZYTO010000088.1:0-571 GCA_964650405.1 uncultured Thermoanaerobaculia bacterium
GTCGAGCAGCTCCAGCGACACGGAGATCGCCTTGGCGGTATCGCCGATGAGGATCGGCACGATCGGGTGGCTCCCCTCGCGCACCCTCACCCCCTTCGCCGTGAGCTGGCCGCGGAAGTACGTCGTGTTGTCGCGCAGACGCGTGACGATGCCGGGGTCCTGCTCCAGGAGGTCGATCGCCGCCAGTGAGCCCATGACGACGGCCGGCGGCAGGGTATTGGAGAAGAGGTACGGCCGCGACTTCTGGCGGAGGTACTCGACGAGCACCTTCGGCCCGGTGGTGAAGCCGCCGTGCGAGCCGCCGAGCGCCTTGCCCAACGTAGAGGTATAAGCATCGATCTTCCCGAATACGCCCAGTTCTTCGCCGGTACCCCGGCCCGTCTTGCCGAGGACGCCCGTGGCGTGCGAATCGTCGACGACGAGGAACGCGCCGCGTTCCCGGCAGAGCTCGACCATCTCCGGGAGCGGCGCGAGCCAGCCTTCCATGGAGACGACGCCGGCGGCAAATCCAGCCGTTTTGCCGCGCTTGGAGGTAGCCGTCAGGCCCCGGCGTGAGTTCGCCCATGCCACG
>CAZYTO010000088.1:581-18604 GCA_964650405.1 uncultured Thermoanaerobaculia bacterium
GCGGCTCCTGTAGCGCTCCTTGCGTGCCTTGGCCAGGCGGATGCCGTCGATGATGGAGGCGTGATTCAGCTCGTCGGAGACGATCGCATCCTGCTCCAGGGCGATGGTCTGGAAGAGGCCTTCGTTCGCATTCCAGCATGAGCCGTAGAGGATCGTGTCCTCGGTGCCGAGGAACTGCGCGATGCGCTCCTCCAGCCGGTGGTGGATGGTCTGGGTGCCGCAGATGAACCGCACCGAGGCCAGGCCGTAGCCGTAGTCGCTCTCCGCCTTCTCCGCCGCCTCGATGATGGCGGGATGGTCCGCCAGTCCGAGGTAGTTGTTCGAAGTCAGCATGATGACTTCGCCCTTCCCCTCGACCTCGACGACGGCACCCTGCGGAGACTTCAGCTTCAGCTCCCGCTTGAGCGTGCCGGCGGCAGACATCTGATCGAGCTCGGTGGCAAGGGTTGAGATGAGGGACATCGGTGCTCTTCTCCTTGAAAAGGGAAAGGCTGAAAGGCTGGAAGGAGAGGCGTCCTTTCAGCCTTTCAGCCTTTCGTCTTGCAGCCTTTGATCACTCGTTGTCGTACTTCAGGTCGCGGCGGAAGCAGGTCTGCCGGTCCATGTCGAAGACGACGCAGGAGTCGATGGGCCGCGAGTAGATGTGCATGCTGACGGCGCGCTCGTTCCACTCGCTCTTGTTGACGATGCGGTGAATGGTCTGGGTCTTGTCGACGGTGTTGAGCGGTCCGCCCGGCACGGCGTATTCGTCGTTGAGGTGATCCATCTCGATCTGCGTGGCCCCGGCCAGGCAGTCGATGCCCACGACCTGCTCGTTCTCCGCGGCATTGCAGCGGATCTTGCGGTAATTCTCGACGAGCAGCTTCCCTTCGATCATGGTCATCCAGCCGAGCTGGCCGTTGTGGGTGTGCAGCGGGGTGATGGCGCCGATGGGCCAGCAGATCAGCATCACCTCGATCATGTCGTTGCGGAAGATCTTGTTCCGCGTATGGCGCTCCGGAAGCCACTGCTTGTAGCGCTCGAGGTCCTCGTGCCGGATCTCGAAGTGGATCAGGTAATCCCGGATGGCGTTCTTGGTGATGAGCCCCTCGGAGAGCTCACGGATGCCGTCGACGAACTCCTCGGCCGTGACCGGCTTGGGGGAGTAGATCGGGGCGGGCATCGAAGTGACCGGCTGCGTTTCCATCGGCGAGACCCTCCGTTCCGCAATATAACCGCTGGGGAGGGCGATGGAAAGGAACCGGCAAAAAGAAACTCCCGGCTTTGAAAAGGAGCGAGCGGCCCAGCGGCGAGCGGCGATCGGGAACGGCCGGGACGGGTGAGCAGCTGGGCACAGGGTGCCAGCCGGACCTCTCCGTCCAGTAGACGACCGCAGGCCCGGTTTTCCGCTCGCCGCTCGCCGCCTCCCGCTCGCCACGGATCGCCCCGCCCGGCCGCAGCGCGGTAGCCCCCTTTGTGCTAGTCTCCGCGCCCGTCATGGGTTCCGGAAAGAATCTGGCTGTCGCCGGCGCACAGTGGGGCGACGAGGGAAAGGGAAAGATCGTCGACCTCCTCTGTGAGGACTTCGACGTCGTGGCTCGCTACCAGGGCGGCCACAACGCCGGCCATACGGTCAAGTTCGGCGACCATCACTTCACCCTCAAGCTGATCCCCTCCGGCATCCTCCATTCCGACAAGCTCTGCATCCTCGGCAACGGGATGGTCATCGACCCTGCCGCCCTCCTGGACGAGATCGAGGCACTGCGCAAGCTGGGTGTCGTCGTCGAGCAGAACCTCAAGATCAGCGATTCGGCACACGTCATCCTCCCCTATCACCGGGCCCTCGACCTGGCGCGGGAGGAAGCTGCCGGCAGCGCGAAGATCGGCACCACCGGCCGCGGCATCGGCCCTGCGTACGAGACGAAGGTCAGCCGCTACGGCATCCGCGTGGCGGACCTCATCGAGAGCGACGTGCTGCGCGAGAAGATCCGTTTCGCGTGCGACGAGAAGAATCCCGTTCTGGAAGGCGTGTACGGCAAGAAGGGATTCGACGTGGAGGAGCTGTTCGCGCAGTACATGCGCTTCGGCGAGATCTTCCGCGAGCGGATCACGAACGGCCCTCTCCTCATCAACGCCGAGATCCGGGCCGGCAAGCGGGTGATGTTCGAAGGCGCCCAGGCCACGATGCTGGACATCGACCACGGCACCTATCCGTTCGTGACGTCGTCGAACTGCACCGCCGGCGGCATCTGCACCGGCCTGGGCGTGGCACCGAAGCACATCCACGAGGTGATCGGCGTGGCCAAGGCCTACACCACGCGCGTGGGCGGCGGCGCCTTCCCGACCGAGCTCGAGGACTGGCACGGCGAGCACCTCCGCAAACGCGGCAACGAGTTCGGCACCGTCACCGGCCGCCCCCGCCGCACGGGCTGGCTCGACCTGGCCGTGCTTCGGACCGCGGTCATGCTCAACGGCCTCGACTCGATCGCCCTCACGAAACTCGACGTCCTCGACGAGTTCGACGAGATCCCGGTCTGCGTCGCCTACAACGTCCACGGCGACTCCTGGCGGACCTTCCCCGCCTTCGCCGTCGCCCACCACGACTACAAACCGGAGTACCGGACGATGAAGGGATGGCACACCTCCATCGCCGGCATCACGTCGTACGACGACCTTCCCCAGCGCGCGAAGGATTACGTGCGTTTCCTAGAGGACGAGATCGAGTGCAGGGTCTCGATCATTTCGACGGGGCCGCGGCGCGAAGAAACGATCGTGCGGCGGTAGTTCGCGGCTCGCTGTTCGCTGTTCGCGGGTTACGATCCGGAGGTAAGCATCCGCCCATGGAATCAACGAGCCTTCGACGCCGTCGATCCGTCTGGGCCGAGCAGTTCGAAGGTCACGCCCACGGATGCTGACAATGCGATCTGACCGGGCGCGATGGACGCGTCGTCGGCCATGGCCCGCTCCGGGCCGTTGGACACGACGGTATTCGCGAGATTCGACTCGTTGTTCCACTGTCCCCACCAGGAGGAGCCCCAATCCCATCCGTTTCCGTTCTCGGTGATGGCGATAGCGTTGCCCACGCGGCGCCCGAGGCTCTCGGCCAGCAGGCGAGTCTTCTCCAGCGCGGCCTTGGCGGCCAATCGCCTGGCTTCATCGCGGTACTTCCTCACCTCGGAGCTCTGATAGCGAACGCTGGTGATGTGATTCGCCCCGGCATGAACAAGGTCCGCCAGGAGGGCTTCGAAGCCCGGCAAGTCGTGTGACGTGATCACCACCGTCTTGCGCGACAGGTATCCCGACTCACGATAGACGGAATCGAGGTCGATGTAGTCGGTCTTGATGTCCCGATCGTCGATCCCGTGATCCTTCGCAACCCGGATGATGGAGGAGACGGCCGCATCGCTGGCACGCTTCGCCTTCTGCGCGTCGCTGTCGTGCTGTTCGACTCCCAGCACGATCTCGACGCGGTCAGGAACGACCTTGACCGTCGCCTGTCCCATCGTTGAGACGGAGGGGACGTCGAACTTCGGAGCCTGCCCGAGGCAGAAGGGAGCGAGGAAAACGACGAGGGTCAGGAGCGCGAGAACGTGTGTACGTCGCATGGGGTCAATGTAGCGCGCCCGACCAAACGCGGCATCAGGGCGCGGCGTGGTTTTACACACCTTGTACACAGGGTCACTCGCGAGCACCCAGACCACAGCTAACTCTCAGCTAACTCCGGTCGTACGCCCGGAGGAAGTCGTCCCGACTGACACCGGCCTGCGTACAGATTGCACGCAATGTTGAGGACTTGAGAGTGCGATGACCAGGAATTGTCATCGGCGTAACCGTGCCGTCCTGATTTCGCCGTTCCAAGCAGACGTGCTCACGGTCGCGCACAACCACAAACCCCAGCGCGATAAATGCGGCAAGCACCCGAGTTCTGGGCGCGTCCACTGGAAACTTTGGCATCGAGCCGAAGTCTGCCACCCTGAGGGACAGCCAGGCAAATCGCTAGTCGTAGTTGACTGAGTTGACTGCAGTCAACGAGCGATTGGGACGACGGTTACACAATCGCGACTTCCGCCTCCGCCACGAAAGCTTCCAGCACGGTGTCTTCAGCCAGAACGTCTGTACCGAAGGTCTCGACGTGAAAGCGTATCGCTGATTTCACATCGGTCAGGGCCTCGTCATAAGTGTCTCCCTCGCCGATGACGACGCCTTTCATTCCGACTGGATACGCAACATAGCCATCGGGATGTTTCTCAACGATGATTTTGATCGCGCTCACGATTTCAGTATCCCACGAAACCTCTAGCCGGCGGCCGCGCGGTCACTTCCCGCCGAGCAGGCGATAGCCCAGCGAACAGCGAAATTCAAACCACCACGCCACGGAAGTACTCGATCGTCCGCTTCAGTCCTTCTTCGAGCGGCACGACCGGCTCCCATTGCAGGAGAGCCCGGGCCTTGGTGATGTCCGGGCGGCGGATCTTCGGGTCGTCGATGGGCAGCGAGCGGAACTCGATGGGGGCGCTCGTGCCGGTCAGGCGCTTGATCTCCTGCGCGAACTGAAGGACCGTCATCTCGTTCGGGTTGCCGATGTTGGTCGGGTCGGAGTCGTTGGACATCAGCAGCCGGTAGATGCCTTCGATCAGGTCGGAGACGTAGCAGAACGAGCGGGTCTGGGAGCCGTCGCCGAAGACGGTCAGGGGCTCGTTCTTGAGGGCCTGAGAGATGAAGGCCGGCACGACCCGGCCGTCGTTGACGCGCATCCGCTCTCCGTACGTGTTGAAGATGCGGACGATGCGCGTCTCCACGCCGTGGAAGCGGTGATAGGCCATGGTCATGGCCTCGGCGAAGCGCTTGGCCTCGTCGTACACGCCGCGCGGGCCGACGGGATTGACGTTGCCCCAGTAGTCTTCCTTCTGCGGGTGAATCAGAGGATCGCCGTAGACCTCGGAAGTCGAAGCGATGAGGAAGCGCGCGCCCTTCTCCTTGGCCACGCCGAGAGTGATGTGCGTACCGAGCGAGCCGACCTTGAGCGTCTGGATGGGCTTCTCCAGGTAGTCGATCGGGCTGGCCGGCGAGGCGAAGTGCAGGACGTAATCGACCTTCCCCTCCACGAAGAGGTAGTTGGTGACGTCGTGCTTGATGAACGAGAAGCCCTCGCGGCCGAAGAGGTGCTTGATGTTCTGCGGCGAGCCGGTCAGGAAGTTGTCCACGCAGATGACTTCGTGGCCGCGCGAAAGGAAAAGGTCGCAAAGGTGCGAGCCGAGAAAGCCCGCGCCGCCGGTAATCAGAGCTCTGCCCACTAGACGCGCTCCCGGACGCGGATGTCATCCGCGCGGCCGACGCAGGTGTAGGCGAAGCCTTCCGCTCTCATCCGCGTCGGATCGTAGACATTACGCAGGTCGATGATGACCGGCTGCCGGACGAGCTTCTTCACCCGATCGAGGTTGAGGGCGCGGAACTCGTTCCATTCCGTGGCGATGACCAGCCCGTCGACGCCTTCCGCCACTTCGTAGGCGTCCTTGCAGAACTCGACTCCAGTGAAGATGGTCTTGGAGTTCGCCATGGCCTGGGGATCGTAGGCCCGGATCTTCGCTCCCTGCTGCTGCAGGCCGTTGATGAGCGGGATGGCCGGCGAGTCGCGCATGTCGTCGGTCTCGGGCTTGAAGGCCAGACCGAGGATGCCGATGCTCTTGCCGCGGACCTCGCCGTCCAGCGCCTCGACAACCTTACCGACCATTCGCTCCTTGATGTCGGCATTCACCCGAAGCACGGCTTCGATGAGCTGGAAGTTGTAGTCGTAGCGGTGGGCGATGTCGGCCAGGGCCGACGTGTCCTTGGGGAAACACGAGCCGCCGAACCCGGGCCCGGCCTGGAGGAACTTGGGACCGATGCGGGTGTCCAGGCCGATCCCGCGGGCCACGTCCTGCACGTCGGCGCCGATGCGCTCGCAGAGGACGGCGCACTCGTTGATGAACGAGATCTTCGTGGCCAGAAAGCCGTTGGCCGCGTACTTGATCAGCTCCGAGGACTCGACGTTGGTCACGACGAAGGGAATCTCCAGCGAGTGCAGGGGCGCGTAGATCTCCTTCATCAGGTCGATGGCTTCGGCGTCCGAGGCGCCGATGACCACGCGATCGGGCTTCATGAAATCTTCAATGGCCGAGCCCTCGCGCAGGAACTCGGGATTCGAGACGATCGACGCTCTGTGCTCTGTTCCGCTCTCCCGGATGATCTTCTCGATCAGGCGGCCGGTGCCGATGGGAACGGTCGACTTGGTGATGACCAGCTTCGGACCGTTCATGTAGCGGGCGATGGTCCGGGCCACCTCCTCGACGTAGCGGAGGTCGGCAGAACCGTCGGCCTTGGGAGGCGTGCCGACGGCGATGAAGATGGCCCTGGCGGCACCGATGGCCATGCCGAGGTCGGTGGTGAAGCGGAGACGCCCCTCGGCGACGTTGCGATTGACGATCTTGTCGAGCCCAGGCTCGTAGATGGGGATCTTTCCCTGGTTCAGTGCTTCGATCTTGGCGACGTCGACGTCGACGCAGATCACGTCGTTGCCGAAGTCGGCAAGGCCGGCGCCGGTGACGAGACCGACATAGCCGGTTCCAATGACAGCGATGTCCACGTGGGGACCTCCGGGGTAAGGCATTCGCCGGGCCGAAACGCCCCGGCGCGCGGCGAATGCTAACAGAAAGGGATCCTGGCCCCTTCAAGGGCGAAGGATCAAGGGCGAAGGTCCTGTTACCCATCCGCCCGGCACCGCCTAGCTCGATCGAATCCGTCTTCCACGTTTCGGATCAGGATTGCCGTCAATAGGGTGGATTCGTCGTCGTGGTCGCTGGCGGTGCCGTCGTCGTCGTGGTCGCAGGCGGTGCCGTCGTCGTCCTGGTCGCAGGCGGTGCCGTCGTCGTCGAAGGCGGCGGCGCCGTTGTCGAAGGCGCGTTTGTGCCGGTTGGGTTTGTCGCCGGCCCGTTCGCTGCTGTTCCACTCGCCGCCGCGACGGCCGTGGTCGTCGCCGCAGGGGACGGCACCGGGGTCACCTCCGGCGGCGGAGCGGCCTCGCTCTTCGGAGACGTGGACGGGGCGGGCGGCGGCTGCTGCGTGTTGGGAGCCGGTTGCTCGGTCTGGTAGCGCTGCTCGATTCCCTTCTGCTGGCGATTGCGGATGAGCCAGCGCAGGAGCTTCGATTCGTTGATGCCGATGAGGATGTCGTTGATCGACTCGTAGATGGCCGGATCGTTGATCACCTTGCCGGCCGTACCGTTGCCGGCGTTGATCTTGGCGACGGTGTCGTTGAGCTGGTGCACGAGACCGGTGAACTCGGCCAGGGCCTGGTCGCCGTAGGCCTTGTCGTTCATGAGGCGCGGCACGAGTCCCTGGCCGTTCTTGAAGCTGGCGCTGATGGCGGCCAGGTTGGCCGTGGTGGTGTTGAGGTTGTCGATGAGCGTGAGAACCTTCTGCTTCCCGGACGGGTCGTTCAGCAGCGCGGGAATCGCGCCGTTGCCGCTTTTGAAGCTCGCCTGTACGTCGGCAATGAGCGCCTGCAGGTTGCCCGCGGTCTGCTGCAGTGAGCCGGCGAGCTGCTCGCCGTAGGCGTCGTCGTAAACCAGCTTGCCGACCAGGCCCTTGCCGCTCTCGATGTGCTCGAGGGCCGCGTTGACCTTGTTGAGCGTGGTGAGAATGGTCTCCGTCAGATGCTGCTTCGTCTCGGGGGCGCTGGTCAGCTCTCCGATGATGCCCTCGCCGCGGTCGACGCGGGCCAGGACGTTCTTCAACGAATACGAGATCTGCACCAGGTTGTCGACGAGGTCCTCGCCGGAGGAGATGAGCTGGTCGACATTCGTCTGGCGGGCGGCGGGGATCAGGGCATCCGGCTCCAGCTCGTCGAAGCGCGGACTGCCGGGGGAGATATCCACATAGCTGTCGCCGGCCAGGAGGCCGAGCTTCTTGAGGCGGGCGCGCGAATCGGTGCGGATGCGCCCGGCGTACTTGCGGTCGATCATGAGCATGATGTCGACGTCCTTGGCCTTGGGGTCGAAGGGCAGGTTGATGTCCTTGACCACGCCCACGGTGACGCCGCTGATCTTGACGGGATTGCCTTCGGCCAGGCCGGAGACGCTGTCCAGCCGCACGCGGTACTCGTTCTTGCGGGAGAAGATCTTCTGCTCGCTGCCGATGGCGAAGAGGAAGATCATCAGCACGACGAGCGCGCCGGCCACCAGCACGCCGACGCGAAGGGTTCGTTCCTGGTTCGATTTGGCCATGGTCTCTTTCGATCCTATCGGGTCGGTTGCGCCGCCGAAACGGCCGAGGAGCGGAGGAACTCGCGCAGCACCGGATGGTCGCTGTCGCGCGCCTCTTCCATCGTACCGATCCACTCGAAAACGCCCTGGTTCAGGAACGCGATCCGGTCGCCGACGGAAAACGCCGACTGGATGTCGTGGGTCACGACGACCGAGGTCACGTTCAGTTTGGATTGCAGGTCGATGATGAGGTCGTTGATCCTGGCCGCGGTGATCGGGTCGAGACCGGTGGTCGGCTCATCGTAGAGGATCATCTTCGGATCGAGGACGATGGACCGGGCCAGGCCGACGCGCTTGCGCATGCCGCCGGAGAGGTCGACCGGCATGAGATGGCCGGTGTTCGGCAGATTCACGAGCTCGAGCCGCTCATGGACAGCGCGGGTGATCTCCTCGTCGCTCATCTCCGTGTGCTCGCGGAGGGGAAAGGCGATGTTCTCGAAGACGGTCATGGAATCGAACAGCGCGCCGCTCTGGAAGAGCATGCCGAACTTCTTCCGGACCCGGTACAGCTCTTCCTCGTCGAGATCGGTGATGTCTTCGTCCTCGATGATCACCCGCCCGCTGTCGGGAGCCTCCAGGCCGAGCATGTGCCGCAGAGTGACGCTCTTGCCGGTGCCTGAGCCGCCGAGGATCACCACCACCTCGCCGCGATACACCTTGAGGCTCGCGCCGCGCAGCACCTCTTTCGTGCCGTAGGCCTTGTAGACGTCGCAGAACTCGACGAACGGCTCGCGCATCTGGCGCCGCCGGTCGGTCGCGCCTCGGTCTTCGCCGCGACGGTCGGTGGTCGAAAGTTCAGTCATCAGAACATGAGCAGGAAGAGCTTAGTGAGAAAAAAGTCCATGATCAAAACGGTGATGGAAGCCGTGACCACGGTCGCGGTGGTGGAACGCCCCACGCCGTCCGCCCCTCCGGAGGTCTTCAGGCCGTTGTAGCAGGCGATGAGACCGATGGCGAAGCCGAAGAAGATGGTCTTGCCGATGCCGGAGGCGAGGTCGTTGTACTTGACGGTCTCGATGACGCTGCGCGTGTAGAAATTCGCCGTGAGGTGGAGACTGCCCACGGCGATGATCAGTCCGCCCAGGATGCCGACGAAACAGGCGATCGACGTGAGCAGCGGCAGCATGATGGTGCAGGCCAGCACCTTCGGCACGACCAGCTTGCGCACTGGATTCGTGGCCAGGGCCCGGAGGGCGTCGATCTGTTCGGTGACTTTCATCGTGCCGATCTCGGCGGTGATGCCCGCCCCCACACGCCCGCCCACCATGAGCGACATCAGCACGGGAGCCAGCTCGCGTACGAGCGACAACGACACGATCTTCCCGATGAACAGCGCCCCCCCGAAGTCGGAGAGCGAATACGCCGACTGCAGGGCCAGCACCATGCCGATGAAGAGCGAGGTGATGGCCACGATGGACATCGAGCGGACGCCGATCTGGTCGAACTGCGTCATGACGATGTCGCGGTCGATCGGCCCGCGGATGGCCTGTTGCACGGTCTGGACCGCCAGGTCCGTCAGGCCGCCGATGTAAAAGAACACTCCCTCCAGGCGGTTGAACACCCGCTGCACCAGGCCGGGAGGGCGCAGCTCCGCCGGGGACACGGCGGCGGGAGGGGTGGTGGTGACGCTCGTCATCAGTGTGTAAGTCTAAACCGCAGACGCGTAAGCGGCATTCATGCCGAGGCCGGCATCAAGGAGGAAGGAGGCAGGCAAGGGCGAGGGCGGCATGAAGGGCGAAGGGGCCAGCGGCAGCTCGGTCGCTGACGGCTGGTCGAGGTGGCAGCGAAGAATCCACGAACGAAAGAGCCGGCAAGGTGCCGCCTTCGCCCTTCGCCCTTCGCCCTTTCCGACTACTGCCCGCCGAAGATGGCCCGCAGCAGCCTGCGGATCCCGCGCTCGCGCTTGGGTTGCTGTTGCCCTTGCGGTTGCTGCGGCTGGATCTGCGGCTGCCCCGGCTGCTGTCCCGGCTCCTGCCCCACCTGCTGCCCCTGTGCCTGCTGCTGCGGCGAGCCCTCGGTGGCGTCCTCCGGCCGGCGGGCGTTGAAGGCATGCTGGAGCGCGCGGAAAAGCGGGCTCGTCTCGCCGCTGCCGGCATGCAGCGGGCAGACCTGAGTCGGCTCGGTGCCGGCCACGAAGATCTCGCTCTTCGACTGCGGGCAGTACGGAGTGGCCAGCATCCCCGACTCGGGGTCGACCTGCCGCTCGATCACGTCCTCGGGACGCTTCCAGTCGACGTCGGGCACCATGCCGTCGACGCGGTTCATGTGAGCCGTCCAGATGGGGACGCAGGCGTCGCCTCCGGCCAGGCGGACGGAGTGGCCGTCGTCGAAGCCGATCCAGACGAGGGTGAGGATGCGCGGGGAGTAGCCGATGAACCAGGCGTCGCGATAGTTCGAGGTGGTGCCGGTCTTGCCGGAGAAGGCACGCTGAAAGCCGAGCTGGCGGGCCTTGCCGGCCGTGCCGTAGTTGAACACGTCCTTCAGCACGTCGTTCATCACGTAGCAGACGCTGGCCGGCGCCACGCGCTTCATCTTCACTTCGCGGGACTCGAGCAGCGTACCATCACGCTTGGAGACGGCCAGGATCGAGATCGGCTCCGCCTTCACGCCGAGGTTGGCGAAGGCGGAGTAGGCGTAGGCGATCTCCAGCGGGGTCACTTCGAACGAGCCCAGCGAGACCGACGGATACGGCTCCAGCTTCGACTCGATGCCGATGCTGGCGGCGGTCTTGATGACGTTCGGTACGCCGGCGTCGATGGCCGCGCGCACGGCGGGAATGTTGTAGGAGTGGGCCAGCGCGTCGCGCACCGTCACCCGGCCGTGGAAGCGCTGGTCATAGTTCTGGGGCTCCCAGACGTTTGAGCCGGTGCGGACGGTGATCGGGGCGTCGTCGAGCACCGTGGCGGCGGTGAAGGCCTGCTGACCGCGCTCGGGGTCCATGGCCGTGATGTAGACGAAGGGCTTGAAGAGCGAGCCGGGCTGGCGGCGGGCCTGGATGGCGCGGTTGAACTGGGTCTTCGAGTAGTTGCGGCCGCCGACGAGCGTCTTCACGTATCCTGTGCCCGGCTGGATGGTCAGCATGACCCCTTCCAGCGGTGTCTGCGACTTCCTCAGGTACGAGTAGCGCTTGTTGAGCGAGTCGATGCCGCTGTCCAACGCCTCCTCGGCCGAGCGCTGCATGATCGTGTCGAGGGTGGTGAAGATCCGCAGCCCTTCGGTCTTGAGCTGCGTTTCCGGGTAGGTCTCGCGCAACTGCTTGAGCACGAGGTCGACGAAGAACGGCGCGCTCCGCGAGCCGCGGGGAAAGCGCGGCTTCGTGAGCGGAGTGGCGATCGCCGCGGTGTACTGGTCCTTGGTGATCATGCCCTGATCAAGCATCTCCGAGAGAACGACATCACGGCGAGGCTGGGCACGCTCGGGGTATTTCAACGGGTTATCGACGTTCGGCGAGTGGATGATCCCGGCAAGCGTGGCTGCCTCCGGCAGGGTGAGGTAGGTAACGTGCTTGCCGAAGTAAACCTGCGAGGCCTGCTCGACGCCGATGATCTGCACCGGCCCGTTCTGTCCGAGGTAGATCTCGTTGACGTAGGCTTCGAGGATCTCCTGCTTCTGGTACCGCAACTCGAGCAGAATCGCCCTGATGATCTCGGTGACTTTGCGGCCCCAGGTGCGCTCGGGATTGCGGTAGAGGTTCTTGACCAGTTGCTGGGTGAGCGTGGAGCCGCCGTGGGTGATGTTGCGCTGCCTGATGTCGGTTCGCAGGGCGCCGGCCATGCCGCGGATGGAGACGCCCTTGTGCCCGTAAAAGCCCTTGTCTTCGATGGCGATGATGGCGTCGGTGACCGTCTTCGGCACGGCGTCGAGCGCCACCGGGAGGCGATCCTCCATCTCGTTGTTGTAAATGGAAGTGATGAGCTCCGGTTCGATGCGAATGCCGCGAAGCGTCACTCCGTCGTCGAGGCGCTTGACCTCGCGCACGACATTGCCGTTCATCGCGATGACCACCGGCAGTGCGCGGAACTCGACGTCGGGGTACTCGAAGTTCTGCAGGTAGATCTCTAGATTGCCGTCGACGTAGCGATAGTCGCCCGGGTTGGCCACTTTCTCCTTCACCGCGTGATAGCCGACGTGGTTGAGCTTCGGCTCCAGCAGCGCGGGCGTCAGCGACATGCCCGGAACGATCGGTGTGGCGTCGGAGTAGATCCGGCTCGGCAGGTCCCACCGCCGGCTGGAATCGAATTTCTTCGTGACACCGACGTAGGTGTAACCGATGAAACCGATGAAGACGACGAACACGACCATGACTGTGAAGGCCAGTCCGGCGGAGTGACGCCAGAGGAAGTCTTTGATCCGGGAGCGCTTGGGCATCGCTTGCAGAGTACCAACAAACGATGGCGGGAAATGTCATCCCGCGCACAGCTCCCGGCGATTTCGGCGGTTACGAAGCCGCCAGCAGGCTCTGCCCGGACTCCAGGACCTCGGTAAGGGTTCTCATCATGACGTCGAAGTCGTACGGCTTGACCAGCAGGGCCACGTTCGGCTTCCGGAGGTACTCCTCGAGGTAATTCGGGTCGGCGTGGCCCGACGAGAAGAGTACAGGCAGCTCAGGCCAGCGCTTGGCAATGCGGCGGTAGACGTCCACTCCGTCCATGTCGGGCAGGCCGATGTCGAGCACGACGGCATCCGGCTTGTGTTGCTCGATGGCAGGGAGGGCCGCGGCGCCCGTGGTGACGAGCGTGACCCGAATGCCTTCGAGCTCGAGCAGCGTCTGCACGCCGGCCGCGACGCAGGTTTCGTCCTCCACGAGCAGGATTCGGCGCACCGGAAGCGGCGCGGTATCTTCCTCAGCGTCGTCGATGCGCACGAGCGGTGAGGCCGCCGGCAGGAGGATGTGGAACGTCGAGCCCCGGCCCGGCTCGCTCTGCGCGAACATCTTTCCTCCGTGCCTCGTCACGATTTGGTAGCTGACGGCCAGGCCCAGCCCGGTGCCTCCCGGTTTGGTCGTGAAAAGCGGCTCGAAGACATGCCCGAGCTGCTCACGGGTCATGCCAGTGCCGTCATCCGAGATCTGAATGTGCACGTACTGGTCGGGAGTCTTCACCACGCCGAAGTCGAACGTCCCGAAGCTCCTGGCCACGTCGGCGGCAATGCGCAGCTCCCCTCCTCTCCCGGCCATCGCATCGCGGGCGTTGATGGCGAGATTTGTCACCACCTGGGCGACCTGGTGCGGGTCGGCCGCGACGTGAATGTCCTCGGCAACGTCGATGCTCACGCGAACCCCGGGGCCGAGGACCGAGCGCGTCTCCCGTTCCCAGCCGGCGAAGAACGCGGCGACGTCGACACACTGGAGGGCCGGGTCGGCGGGACGGGTATAGCGGAGGATCTCATCCGTGATGCGCTTGCCGCGGCGGACGGCGTGGAGCATGTGGCTGATGGGCTCATTCAGATCGCCGGGCGCGCGGCGGCGTACGACTTCGAGATTCGGCTGGATGCCCATCAGGACGTTGTTGAACTCATGGGCGATCGACGCCGCGATCCGTCCCAGGCTGCTGACACGTCTGGCCTGGGCCAACTGGTCGGCGAGCTGCTTCCGCTCGGTGATGTCCATGGCCGCCCCCACCGCGCGTACTACGCGCTTCTGGGCGTCGCGCACGAGGTAACCGCGGTCGAGGACATTGGCATACGAGCCGTCGGCGCGGAGAAAGCGGTATTCGTCCGACCAGGAAAGCTGACCCGTCTCGAACGCGACCCGGAAGGAATCGATCACGTGCTGCCGGTCCTGCGGATGGATGAGAGCGAGCCATTCGCTCTCGGTTCGCGGCATCTGCGCCGGCTCGTAACCGAACAGAGCCTGGAACCCGTCACCCCGCCACGTCTCATTGGCAAGGATGTCGTGATCCCAGACGGCATCGTTCGTGGCCCGGGCCAGCAATTGAAACCGCTCCTCGTTCTCACGCAGCAGCAGCACGGCGCGCTTCTCCAGATCCTCATTCGTCCGCAGCAGCGCCTCCTCCGCCAGCTTGCGGGCGGTGATGTCGCGCGCGACCCAGATCACCTGCGTGGCGTTCAAACGCGAGACAGCGGCGGAAAACCAGACCGTGTTGCCGCGCATCTGCTGCGTGTAGTCCACGTTGATCGTGCGCCGCTCTTCCAGGGCCATGCGGATGTACTGAAGGAAGAACTCCGCCTCTTGTGACGGAAAGAGGTCCGACACTCGCTGGCCGATGAGATCGCCCGGCGGGCGGTAGAGAGGATCGGGATTGGTGTCGACGATCTCCACATACGTCCCCTCCTCGTCGAGCACGAGGATGACGTCGTCCATCGATGCCAGCAGCGCTCGCAGCTTCGTGGCGGCGGCGCGGTAGCGCTCGAGGGCCGCGACGGCCAGAACGAGGATGGCTACGGTAACGGCACGCTCTCCCAATTGCGCCAGCGTGTGGCTCGTCGCCGCGACGGCGCTCATGCCGGCGGCGACGAGGGCGACGATCTGCAACCACGGCGGAATGCTTCGGGCGACGCGCACGCCTCGCTGGAGCTCAAGGAACGTGCCTCGTTCTCTTAGGCCATAACAGGCTGCACTACTGTGACTTAGCCACACCGTCCTGCTGAGCCGGCATGTCCGATTTCTGCTACTGCGTTCGATTTTCGGACAGCCTTGATCAACCGGTGCACATCATCCGCCGTCGAATAGCAGGCACAACCCACGCGGACGACTTCCGGCACGCCGAGGCGCGCCACGGCGGTCTCGGCGTAGAAGTCGCCATGGCTCACGAACAGGCCCTCGGCGGCCAGGCTGCGAGCGACGTTTTCGCAGGAGACGCCACGCAATGTGAATGCAACCGTCGGCGTACGCCGCCGGCCGGGAGGAGGACCGTAGAGAGTGAGCCCGTCGATCGAGCCGAGTCCTGACCAGAGGAGGCGAAGGAGCTCGTCTCCTCGCTCGTGAAACGCCTGGAACGTCTCACGCAGCCGGTCACGTCGCGATTGGCCCCGACTGTCCGCACCCGCCACCGCACGGGGAGTCACGTCGGAGGCGAGCGACGCCAGCCAATCCACGACGCCGCGGATGCCGGCGATCCCCTCGTGATTCTGCGTCCCCGTCTCCGCGCGCTCAGGCCCGGTGTCGGGAGCAGGGCTCACTTTCGGGAACGGAAGCCCGGCCAGAAGCCCTTCTCGCGCGTAGAGAATGCCGGCGTGAGGACCGTAGAACTTGTACGACGAACAGGCCAGGAAGTCGCAGCGCAGCTCCCGTACGTCGAGGAGCTCGTGGGGAACGAGGTGCACGGCATCGACGAATAGCAGAGCGTCCGGCGCCATGGCCCGGATCCGGGCCAGGTCGTTGATGGTCCCGATCGCGTTCGACGCCCCGCCGGCCGCGATGAGTCTCGTCTTCGCATTGACGAGCGACTCCATCTGCCCGTAGTCGAGCTGACCGTTCTCTGGAATCATGCGCGCCACCCGGACGACGATGCCGAAGTCGCGCTCGATGGCCCGCCAGGGATCGACGTTGGCGTGGTGATCGAGCTCCGTCACGATCACTTCGTCGCCTGCGCTCCACCTGCGGCCGAGCGCACGGGCCAGGTGGAACGTCAGCGAGGTCATGTTGTTGCCGAAGACGATCTCCGCCGGCTGGGCATTGAGCAGATCTGCGCACGCCTCGCGTGCGGCGAGGAGGATGGCGTCCGTCTCTTCGCTGGCCGGATACGCCCAGTGCGTATTGGCGTTGTGGTGGAAGAGATAGTCGTTCATCGCCTCGGCTACGGCGCGCGGGACCTGCGTTCCGCCGGGCGCATCGAAGTAGGCGACCGCGTGGCCGTTGTGCAGGCGCTGCAGCGCTGGAAAGTACGAGCGGATGTCTTCCGTGGATGCGATCATTCGGGACGCATTATGCCGGACGCCTCTCCCTACCTGACCTTCACGCGCGAGGCCTGGTTACGTCTTCGCGGCGAAACGCCCATGACCCTGGACGACGCCGACATGGCCGAGCTTTCCGGTATCACCGAAAAGCTGTCACTGTCGGAAGTCGAGGAGGTCTACCTGCCGCTGTCGCGCCTCCTCAACCTCCACATCGCGGCGGTCCAGGAGCTGCATCGCGTCTCTTCCCGCTTCCTCGGCACCCTTGCGCCGCGCGTGCCATACGTCGTGGCCATCGCCGGCAGCGTTTCGGCGGGGAAGTCGACGACCGCGCGCGTACTGCGAAAGCTTCTCAGCCGCTGGCCCAACCATCCGCGGGTCGACCTCGTCACGACCGACGGCTTTCTCCATCCGAACGCCACGCTCGAGTCCCGCGGCATCATGCACCGCAAGGGCTTCCCCGAAAGCTACGACCGCGCCCGGCTCCTTCGCTTCGTCGCCGATCTGAAGTCGGGCCTTTCGCCGCTGCACGTCCCGCTCTACTCGCACCTGGAGTACGACGTCCTGCGCGACGAAGATCAGCTCATCGACCATCCCGACATCGTCATCCTGGAGGGGCTCAACGTCCTGCAGAGCGGGACCGAGCACACCCTCTTCGTCTCGGACTACGTCGATTTCTCCATCTACGTCGACGCGCCGGAGGAGGAGCTGGAGGCCTGGTTCTTCCACCGCTTCCGCACCCTGCGCGAGACCGCCTTTCGCGATCCGCGGTCGTTCTTTCACCGCTACGCGTCCATGCCGGAAGAGGAGGCTCTGGCCATGGCTCGGAACGCATGGGAAAACATCAACCTGGTCAACCTTCGCGAGAACATCGAGCCGACGCGCGAACGGGCACGGCTGGTGCTGGTCAAAGGGCCGGAACACGTGGTGGAGCGGGTGCTGCTGCGGAGGCTGTAAGGACGATTACATGCTCGACATCGAGTTCAGGAACTCGCCGTTCGTCCGCGTCTTATCCAGCTTCTCCACCAGCAGCTCCATCGACTCCACGGTCGACAGCGGGGAGAAGACCTTGCGCAGGACCCAGATGCGATTGAGCTCGTTCCGCTCCAGCAGGAGCTCTTCCTTGCGCGTGCCCGACTTGTTGATGTCGATGGCCGGGAAGACGCGCTTGTCGGAGAGCTTGCGGTCGAGGTGCACTTCCATGTTGCCTGTACCCTTGAACTCCTCGAAGATCACATCGTCCATGCGCGAGCCGGTGTCGATGAGGGCGGTGGCGATGATGGTCAGCGAGCCCCCTTCCTCGACGTTACGGGCCGAGCCGAAGAAGCGCTTCGGGCGCTGCAGCGCGTTCGAGTCGACGCCGCCCGACAGGACCTTGCCGGACGGAGGCACCACCGTGTTGTAGGCGCGGGCCAGGCGGGTGATGGAGTCGAGCAGGATGACCACGTCGCGCTTGTGCTCGACGAGGCGCTTGGCCTTCTCGATCACCATCTCCGCCACCTGTACGTGACGCGAGGCCGGCTCGTCGAAGGTCGAGGAGATCACCTCTCCCTTGACCGAGCGCTGCATGTCGGTGACTTCTTCCGGGCGCTCGTCGATGAGCAGGACGATGAGCGTGACTTCGGGATGGTTGGCGGTGATGGAGTTGGCGATGGCCTGCAGGATCATCGTCTTGCCGGTGCGCGGCGGGGCCACGATGAGACCGCGCTGGCCCTTGCCGACCGGCGCGATGAGATCGAGCACGCGCGAGGACATGTTCGACATGGCCTCGAGCCTGATGCGGTTCTGCGGGTAGAGTGGCGTGAGGTTGTCGAAGAGGGTCTTCTCGCGCGCCACGTCGGGGTGCTCGAAGTTGACCGCTTCGACCTTGATCAGGGCGAAGTAGCGCTC
>CAZYTO010000089.1:0-18572 GCA_964650405.1 uncultured Thermoanaerobaculia bacterium
CCATCGTCCGCGGAGCGTTCTTTTCCGGCTATGCCCTCTCGCCGTACGGCATCCGCCGCGTCGACCTCCTCTTCGACGGCGGAGCCCGGCGCTACCCGGCCACCCTGGCCGCGGACGCGGGCCTCAGCCGCCTCCAGCCGTGGTACGACGCCACCCCCAGGCCGCGCTTCTTCGCCGGCTTCGCCCACCGCCCGCCGGACGTCCGGGAGGTCACCGACGTCCAGGTCGAGATCGAGGACGGCAACGGCCATGTGACACGTCTCCTCTCGCACCCGTTCCGGTGGCCGTAAAGGTGTACGATCTCGCGCTGTTCGTTGATCGTTGTTCGTGGTGATGACGCATGACGATCAGCGAACAGCGATCAGCGAACAAAGGAGTCACTCGCAATGCGCAAACCTCTTCTCCTCTCCCTGCTTGTGGCAGGAACGGCCATCGCGGCGCTGGCCCAGCAGCCGCCGTCGTTCACCACGCCGCGACCCAGCCCGAAGGCCACGACCGCCCAGCAGATCGGCCTCACCGACATGACCATCGTCTACAGCCGTCCCGGCGTGAAGGGCCGCCCGGTCTGGGGCACGCTCGTGCCGTACGACAAGGTGTGGCGCACGGGTGCGAATGAAGCGACGACCTTCGCCGTCAGCGACGACGTCAAGATCAACGGCCAGCCGCTGCCCAAGGGTACGTACAGCCTCCACACCATTCCGGGCAAGGACGAGTGGGTGATCATCTTCAACAAGGTCGCCAACCAGTGGGGCTCGTTCAACTATGACCCCGCCCAGGACGCCCTGCGCGTGAAGGCGAAGCCGGAAGCGGCCGACTTCCGCGAGTGGCTGATGTTCGTCGTGCCCGAGCTCTCGCCGGACAGCGCCACGGTCGTCCTGCGCTGGGAGAAGCTGGCCGTGCCGTTCACCGTGACGACGAACACGACCGAGAAGATCATGGCCAGCGCGCGTGCCGCCGTCGCCGCCGCGGACGCCAAGGACTGGCGCACGCCGCTCCGCGCCGCGTCGTTCGCCCTCGATGCGAAGAACATGGCCGACGCCCAGGCCTGGCTCGACAAGTCCCTGGCCGTCGAACAGAACATCAACAACCTCTACCTGAAGGCGAGGTTCGAGGCTGCCTCCGGTCACAAGGCCGAAGCCGTGAAAGCCGCCCGCGCCGCCATCGCCAAAGCCACCGACAAGGACAAGGAAGAAGTCGGCGAGATCGAGAAGTCGATCGCCACGTGGCAGTGACGGAGGGCAGTGGTAGTGGTTAGTGGTTAGAAGGTGAGAGGTTAGAGGTTAGAGTGGTTAGGAGCCAACTGGTTTAGTTCCCATCGGTCGTGCGCTCGGTGAGGACGGAGTGCCGCCTGTATTAAAATGCGCTGCATCCACGCATGAAGGCGACGCTCTCCAGGATCGTCCGGTCCGCGATCGACAGCAGGATCTTCGTCTTGCTGGCTTCCGCCGCCACCTTTGTCCTCGCCGCGAAGGGGCAGTTGCGCTTCAGCCCCGATGCGCAGTTCTATCTCAAGCTGGCGCGTGACCTGGAGGCGGGGAGGTTCTCCGTCCTGGCCGTCGGTGGGCAGGCGAACTTCTCGGTGGCCGGGTTCGCCGCGCTCCTCGCCGCCGTGAGGACGATGACGCCGCAGCACTGGCAATCGGTGATGCTGGCGGTGAACGTCGTCAGCGCGGCCGTCACCGCGGTCCTGCTGGTGAGCCTCATGCGGAAGGCCACGACCTCGTTGATGGCCACGGTCTTCACCCTCGTGGCCTTCGTCGGCTGCTACGACGTGTTCTGCTGGATCGGGTTCCTGCTCACCGATCACGTCTACACGATGATCTCCCTGGTGGTCTTCCTCCTCGCGCTGCGCGGAGTCCTCGATCCGGACGCGCCGCAGCGGGCGCGCCGCGTCAAGCTCTGGCTCGCCACGGTGGTGGCCGCCGTGGCACGGCCGGTCGGCGTCGTCCTGCTCCCGGTCGTGGCCCTGACGGAGTGGATGACCACCCGCCGGGGAAGGAACGGCGGCTGGCGGACGGTGTGGGCGATCGTTGTCGTGGGCGGCATGGCCGGGCTCCTCATCCGTGCGTACTACTTCCAGGACATGCGGCGGTGGCCCCTCCACTGGATGCGGCCGAAGCTCGTGGAGCTGGCGAAGCTCGAGAAGACGGGCGAGGTGATGCGGGACCGTCGCGAGATGTTCCACGCTCCTCCCGTGACCGTGACCGATCACCTGATGATCGAAGCCGATCGCTGCGTCCGCTTTTTCCAGATCACGTCCGTCACCTTCTCCCGGCTGCACAACGCCATAGCCCTCGTTTACTACGTTCCGCTCTATGCGCTCATGCTGCTGGGAATCGTCAACGGTCTGAAGTCCGGGGACGGGCGCCGGCGCGCCCTCGTACACACGGCCCTGCTCTGGCTCGTGGCCATGGACCTCTTCTGCGGGGCCACCAACCTCGATTACGACTGGCGCTATCGCCTGCCCCTCATGCCGCAGATGATCCTCCTCGCGGCCTGCGGGGTGGAAGCCGTCACGCGCCGCCTGGTGGTCCCGGACTCCGTTCCTGTGTCGGCGACGGCTCCGGCGCATTGAGCGCGCGCTCGACGACGTAGAGCGGGCGCGAGCGGACCTGGTCGAAGATCTTGCCCACGTAAAGGCCCAGCACCCCGAGCGACATCAGCACGGTGCCGGTGCAGGTCAGGATCAGCACGACCAGAGAGGGCCAGCCCTGCGCAAAGCCGCGCACGAAATAGAGGATGAAGATCAGGGCGATGAGGACGATCGCGGCGAGGAGAAACGAGAAGCCCATGGCCACGGAGAGGTAGAGGAGACGGTTCGACTGCGAGATCCAGCCGTCGATGGCGTGGCGCAATAGCCGTCCCAGACTGTAGGAGCTCTTTCCGCTGTGGCGCGGGCGGTGCACGACGGGGACATGGGCGAGGGGCAGGCCGAGCCAGCGCACCATGCCGAGGTAGGTGCGGTGTACGTCGGTGATGGTGAGGATGGCATCGACCGCTTTCCGGCTGAGAATCGAATAACCGCCCACCAGCCAGTCGGGAGAGCGCACGCCGCCGGCCCATTTCAGGCTGCGGGCGAAGAGCCGGGCCGTGACGTCCTTGAAGAGGCCGTGGGCGCGCTCGGGCTTGGAGGTCAGCACGACGTCGTAGCCCTCGGTGGCCTTCGCGTAGAGGTCGGGCAGGAAGGCCGGGTCATCCTGGAGGTCGCAGTCCATCACGGCTACGTAGGTGCCGCGGGCGTATTCGAGGCCGGCCGTGATGGCGAAGTGCTGGCCGAAGTTGCGGCTCAGTTTGACCCCCTTCACCCGGGTGTCGGCCGCGCACGCGGCGGCGATCCGCGGCCACGTCCCGTCGCCGCTTCCGTCCTCGACCAGCACGATCTCGAAGTCGGCCGTTACCTGCTCCAGCGCCTGCCGCACCTGCCGTACGAGCTCGTCGACGATGTCCTCGGCACGATAGACAGGGATGACGACGGAGATCAGCGGGCCGGCGGACCAGCGCCGCAGGAAGGCGCGCAGCAGCTCCGGCTTCGTGCGTTCGAGTGTTCGCCGGAAGGTGTTCAGTGCCTCCGCGGACGGAACGGAGTGCGAGGCGTCGAAGCCGCAGAATCGCCGGAGCGAGGCACGATCCTCGATTTCGGAAATGAGAATCTCGTCGCTCACGGCCAGCCAGCGCTGCAGGGCCAGCATCCGAAACAACGCCGGCGCGCCGTCGCCATCGGGCAGCTCCGCAGCGAGCGCGTCCCACTGCTCGCCCTCACGCACGCGCTCGAGGAACCGCGCCGAAAGCATCGAGTGATTATTGTGTATCCTCGCCGCACGGTCCATTGGGGAGGCAATAAAGAACCGCCAACGAACAACGAATCACGGAGAACGAACAACGGACAACGAACAACGACCAGCGACCAGCGACCAGCGACCAGCGACCAGCGACCAGCGAACCGTTGTCATCGAGCAGCCGAGCTACGTGCCCTGGATCGGCTACTTCGATCTGATCCGGCAATCGGACGTCTGGGTTTGGTACGACGAGGTCCAGTACACGAAGCGCGACTGGCGCAACCGCAACCGGATTGCCGCGGGCGCCGCCGAGTGGCTGACCATTCCCGTCAACACGAAAGGGCGTTTCACCCAGTCCATCCGAAACGTCGGGATCGACGAGTCCCGGCCATGGAGGCGGCAGCACCTCGAGTCGATCCGCCGCTGCTATGCGCACGCACCGTACTTCCAGAAGATGTTCGAAGTGATGGAGCGCGCCCTGCTGGCTCCCGGCAGCAGCCTGGCCGGTCTCACCATCGCGCTGAACGAATCCATCTGTGCGCTCATCGGCCTGCAGCCGCGATTCCTGCGGAGCTCTCAGATGCCTCCACGCCTCGGCGGCCGTGAAGAGCGCCTGCTCGAGATCTGCCACGCCGTGGAAGGGACCGTCTATCTCTCGGGGCCGGCCGCTCGCGCCTACATCGACCCCCGCGCCTTCGCCGCCGCGGGCATCGAGCTGCGTTACATCGTCTATGACTACCCGCCGTATGCCCGCGGCCCGCGGGACTGGGTGCCGAATCTCTCCATCCTCGATGCGCTGGCCTGGCTCGGCCCGCGCGGCACGGCGGACTATCTCGAAGCCTTCGGCCGGTCGGAGCGCGAAGTCATTCCCTGCTGACGCGTCCTCGACGGCACGTTCTCTGTTGTAAGGTGTGAATCTCAGCCGGGTCTGCATGGCCGATCGGGACATCGTCAGCGACGTCGTCGCCTACTACGAAGGGAAGCTCGCCGCCCATGGCGCGACCGCCCGCGGTGTGGACTGGAAGGATGCTGCCTCGCAGACGAAGCGCTTCGAGCAACTGCTCCGGGCCGTCGGAATCGATCGCTCCATCCCCCGTTGCACCATCCTCGACTTCGGGTGTGGATGGGGGGCGCTGCTGCCCTTCCTCCGGGAGCGCGGCTTCGAAGGGTCCTACACCGGCTACGATCGCTCTCCTGCCATGGTAGCCGAGGCGCGAAGAATCCATGAAGGCGTCCCCGGCGCGACCTTCACGTCGGAGTGGGAGTCGGTCGGGCCGGCGGAATTCGTCGTGGCCAGCGGCGTCTTCAACGTCCGGCTCGGCGCCTCCGATGCCCAGTGGCTGGCCTACGTGATCGACACGCTGGCGGCCATGAACGCCCGGGCCACGTCCGGCTGGGCCGCCAACTTTCTCACCAGCTACTCGGACGAAGACCACAAGCGGCCCGACCTCTATTACACCGATCCGGCCACGATCTTCGAATGGTGCAAACGATCGGCTTCGCGCTGGGTCTGCCTGCTTCACGACTATGACCTGTACGAATTCACCATCGGCGTCGCGCGCCGTCCAGCATGAAACATGAGGGAGCGGATGTGCTGACGTGGACGGCGCTGGGTCGCATCTTTCCCCCTCCGGGAGTGGAGCTGCCCGCGTGGATGGGCGGCTACGGCGCGGTGCCGTTCGCGGTGGACTTGGGGCAGGGCAGCGCTCGGGTCTTCTTCTCGGGCCGTGATGCGCAGAATCGAGCACAGATCGGCGCCTGTACCGTCAGCCTGGAAACGCTCGCCGTCGATCCGCACAGCATCACGCCCGAGCCTCTCGCCGGGTCCGGATCGCCGGGCGCATTCGACGAGCACGGATGCTCGGTGTCGTGTGTCGTACGGCATGCCGGCCGGTGGCTCCTCTATTACACCGGCTGGATGCTCGGGAAGAGCGTGCCCTTCTACCTCGCCGCCGGCCTCGCCGTGAGCGACGACGAAGGCCGCAGCTTCCGCAAGTACTCTCCGGCCCCGCTGCTCGATCGCTGCTCCGTCGATCCGTTTCTCACCGCCTCGCCGGCAGTGCTGGTCGATGAGGGGCGATGGCGCATGTGGTACGTCTCGGCCACACTCTGGGAGCCGCGGCCGGAGGGTCCGCGCCATCACTACCTGATCAAGTACGCTGAATCGGATGACGGGGTCCGCTGGCGGCGCGACGGCCATGTCGCCGTTCCCTTCGCCGATGCCGGCGAGCACGCCATGGGCCGGCCTCACGTCGTCCGGGACGGCGATCGTTACCGGATGTGGTTCTGCGTTCGCGGCGATCGCTATCGTATTGCCTATGCCGAATCGGACGACGGCCGGGAGTGGCGGCGTGTCGAAGAACGGCCTCCCGTTTCCTCCGATTGGGATGCCGGGATGCAGGCCTATCCCATGGTGCTGGCGCACGGCGGCCGCTGGCTGATGTTCTACAACGGCGACGGCTACGGCCGCACAGGCTTCGGTTGCGCGGCCGCGGAGCGCACGGCATGACGAGGCCCGGCTTCATCCCCTTCAACCTTCCCTCGCTGGCCGGGCGCGAGCTCGAATACATCGTCGAGGCCGTGCGTCGCGGCCAACTGGCGGGCGACGGCACGTTCACCCGCCGCTGCCAGGAGTGGCTGCAGGAACGCTGCGGGGCGCACAAGGTCCTGCTCACGCATTCATGCACCGCGGCCCTGGAGATGGCTGCCCTGCTCTGTGATGCCGGGCAGGGCGACGAGGTCATCATGCCGTCGTTCACCTTCGTGTCCACCGCCAATGCGTTCGCCCTCCGCGGCGCGCGGCCGGTGTTCGTCGACATCCGTCCCGACACGCTGAACCTGGATGAGACGCTCATCGAAGGAGCGATCACGGAGCGCACGCGGGCCATCGTGGCCGTGCACTACGCCGGCGTCGGCTGCGACATGGCCGCCATCACCGACGTGGCCGCACGCCACGGCCTGCCCGTGGTTGAAGACGCGGCGCAGGCCCTGGGAGCGACGTACCGCGGGCGGAGTCTGGGCACGATCGGCGACCTCGGATGCTGGAGCTTTCACGAGACGAAGAATTTCATCAGCGGCGAAGGAGGCGCTCTGGTGATCCGGAACCCCGCCCTGGTCGAGCGCGCCGAGATCCTCCGCGAGAAGGGAACGAACCGCACGAAGTTCTTCCGCGGAGAGGTCGACAAGTACACCTGGGTCGGTCTCGGCTCTTCCTATCTGCCCTCGGAGCTGATCGCCGCGTTTCTCCTCGCCCAACTGGAGCACGCCGATGCGATTCTGGAACGGCGCAAGGCCATCTTCGACCGCTACCTCGCCGCGCTGCGGCCGCTCGAAGAGGCCGGCCTCCTCCGGCTGCCGGTCGTGCCGCCCGGCTGCGTGCCGAACGGACATCTCTTCTACCTCCTCACGGAACGCGAAGACGTGCGGGACGCGCTGCTGGCCCATCTCGATGCCGCCGGCGTCAACGCCGTGTTTCACTACGTGCCCCTCCACGACTCGCCCGCCGGCCGGCAGTGGGGCCGCTCCGCCGGCACCATGACCCACACCGAAGATCTCAGCCGGCGGCTCGTCCGCCTTCCCTGCTACGTCACCCTGACCGAGGAACAGCAGGAGCGGGTCATCGCCCGGGTGCAGAGTTTCTACACATAGGGCACGACTGCCACTCATGCCTCATACCTCATGCCCAACTCGGCACTCAGCACGCGGCACTCCGGAACTTCAGATCTTCGACAGCTTGCCGCTGCCGATCGGCAGCGGCTCCGTGGCCGCGCCCCGCAACACGCTTCCATCGGCGACGTGATCGAGCACGAGGGTCCCTGCGCCGATCACGCAGTTCTCGCCGATGGTCATGCCGTCGCGGATCGTGGCGTTGACCCCGACGAACGTGTTGTCGCCAATGCGGCAGTTCCCCGAGACCACCACGTGCGAGGCGATGAAGACGTGATGGCCGATCGTGGAGTCGTGCCCGATGTGGTTCCCGCTCCAGAGCACCGTGTCCCTTCCGATGTGAACGTAGGGCTGGATGACGTTCGCCTCGAAGATGAACGACCCCTCGCCGGCGTCGAGGTCCGGCCAGGTGACGGCCTTGGAGCAGACGTAGGTCGCCATCTCGTAGCCCATCGCCTTCGCGGCCTCGAACATCTCCCGGCGGTTCCGATTCAGCCGGCTGTAGGCGATGCCGATGAGGAGCTGGTGATCGCCGGGCGGATAGACGGCTGGCAGCTCCTCGAACGCCACCAGCGGAAGCCCGAGATATTCGCGGGCATCGAGCAGTGCGGAGCTCAGGGCGTGGGCCACCACCGGATGCGGCGAGTCGTGCTCCAGGTAGTAGCGCGCGATGCGCGCGAAGTCCCCGGTCCCGACGATGACGACTCGTTTGGCGCTGGTCACGGCGAGAGGAATCTTACAGGGAGGCGACCCCGTGACGCCGATCTCCGGCGCGCCTGTCCGGGAGATCCGCCGATTTCGCTGTGACACAATGCGGGCCGTCATGAAGAAGGAAGCGGCGCAGTTCTACCGGTGTCCCTATTCCGGCTCCACGCTGGCGTTGACCGTCGAACGGGCGGAGGGTGAGGAGATCGTAGACGGCGCGCTCGTCAATGACTCGGGCCGTGCTTACCTGATCCGGGATGGCATCCCCGACTTCCGTGACCCCTCGCTCGATCCGATGGGCGAGGCAGAGAAGGCGCAGTTCGCCTACTACGAAGCCACCAGCGGGGCCTACGACACGGCCCTGGAGTGGCTGTTCGCCACGTTCGTGGAGTCCGAGGACGCCGTTCGGGCCCGTCTCATCGCGCCGCTCGAGGTGGAGGGGGCCACCGCCGTCCTGGAGATCGGCGCAGGGACATGCCGCGACTCGATGCGAATTGCCGCGCGCATGAAGCGCGGTTCCCGCCTCTTCCTCTCCGACTTCTCTCCGTCGATTCTCCGCGTGGGACGGCAGCGGATGGCGAACGAGCGCTTCGACTGCGACGTCGAATACTTCCTCAGCAGCGCCGCTCACCTTCCGCTCCCGGCTGCCGCCGTCGATTGCGTGTACACCTTCGGTGCATTCAACGTCTTCCCCGACCGGCGCGGCTGCCTCGAGGCCATTACCCGCATCGTGCGCAAGGGCGGACGGATCGTTTTCGGCGACGAGAGCCTGGCCCCCTGGCTCCGGACCACCGAGTACGGCGCCACCCTGCTCGACGCCAACCCGCTCTACGCCGACCCCGTCCCGATCGATGTGCTTCCGGAGTGCGCCCGCGACGTTCGCCTGGAGTGGTTGCTGGGCAATGCCTTCTACATGGTGAGCTATGAAGCCGGCGAAGGTCCGCCGCCGCTCAATCCCGACCTGCCGATTCCCGGGCGGCGGGGAGGCACGCTGCGGTCGCGCCGCTACGGCAAGATCGAAGCCGTGTCACCTGAGGCGAAGCGTCTGGCCGAGCAGGAGGCACAGCGCCTCGGCATCAGCGTTCACGAATGGCTCGACCGGGCCATCCGGAGCGCGGCCGGCGGCAATTCCCGCTGAAACAAGAGCGCCGTGCGAGCCTTTCGGGCCCGCACGGCGCTGGTGACCTTCGACTGGCTACTTGCTACTGCTTCTTGGCCGCTTCGAGCTGGTCGATGCGGGCCTTGAGCTCGTCGATCGTCGTCTGCTGCTGCTGCACGACCTTCGTCAGCACGGCCACGATGTCCATCGGGCTGAGGCTCTGGCGATCCTTGGTGGCCACGAGCGACGGCACGTCCTCGGCGATGAAGCCGACGTGACGCTCACTGGGATCCACCTTGTAGGCGTACTTGACCGGTTGCAGGTTCTTCAGCGTATCGACGGCCTCGCTCGTGTCGAGGTCGCGGATGTCCTGCTTGAGGGCGCGGCTCGACGCGTTCGTCCAGACGCCGCCTGCGGTCAGGTGGGCGCCGCTGCTGTGGTCGATCGGGAAGGACGGTACGGAGACTCCAAGACCGATGAAGCCCTGGTTGTCGATGATCATCCGCTGCACGTTCGCCGTGAAGAAGCGGAGCGACGGATTCGGGGCCACGGCGCTCGAATCGGGGCGGACGTTGAAGAAGCCGGTGGCCAGGCCGAGCGAGTTGCCGCCGTAGCCGATGGTCAGCGCGGACTGCGTGCCCGTCGTTCCGGCGGGGTCTTCGCCGACGCCGACGAACACGTCCGTGTTACTGGCACCGAACACGTGCAGGTTGCTGGCCGGGCTGGCTGTGCCCACGCCGACCTTGCCGCTGGCGGCGATGTCGATGGAACTGGTTGGAGCGCCCGGGCGGATGCGGAAGGGGAGACGCGAGCCGCTCGTCACGTCGCGGACGAAGAAGTTCGCCTCGTTGCCGGCGATATCCCACGTCTGGGCGGTGAAGCCGCCCGAGTTGTTCTGCTCGAGCCGCATGGCCGGCGTGTTGCTCGTGGCCACGTGCAGGTCGAGAACGGGGGTGCTGGTGTGGAAGCCGACGCGGCCGGAGCTGTCGACGAAAATCGAGTTCGTCGGCGCGGAGCCGGTGATGGTGACCGGAACGGTGGCGGCGGTGATGTCCTCGATGGAGAACTTGTTCGCGCCGCCGCTGTTGGAGTCGTTCGCAGTCAACTGCCAGTCGTGGTTCGGGAAGCCCGCCGACGTGCTGGTGTCGTCGAACTTGATGCGGGTGTTGTTCTCCTTGAGGCGGATGGTGTCGAAGCCGAACGACTCGTTGTTGACGCAGTCGAGGCCGACGCAGAGGCTGCCCTGGATGATGACGTCGTCCGCCTGAACGATGTCGGTCGGCGCAACCGTCCGCGGAAGGCCCGCGGCGGCGTTCGTGGAGGCGGCCACCTTGGTGCGTCCGCCGCCGGCCGGCGGCTCCTGCGCATCGCTGTTGGTCAGCACGCCGTTCCGGACCGTCAGGGTCCCTGACTGCGTCACTTCCAGGCCGAGGCCCGCGGCGCGCTGGATCTTCTCCGCGGCCGCTTCATCGCCGGCCGCGCGCGCGGCCGCCAACTGCTGTTTCACGCTCTCCGAGATCTTCGGCGTGACCCGCAGTTCGTAGTTGTACTTTCCGTCCTGGATCTTGTCTCCGAGATCCTGCAGACGGAAGGAGGGTGCGCTGGTGAAGTCGCGCTCGAAGAGCACGCCGTCCGGTGTCATCACGCGCAGGGTGATCTTTTCGAAGTCGACGCCGGTGGACCAGGTGACCCCCGATGCCGAGGCCGACATATGGCCGACCGGTTCAGGGTTGTCCGGGCCGGCCGCGAAGGCGAGCATGGGGAGCAGGGAGAGCATCACAACGAGATACAAACGAAACGTAAGCCGGGCTTTACTCATGTACGGTTGTCCTCCTTCTTCGTAACGCGTCGCACGCCGGGCGCGAGCGGGAACACAAACCACAGAAAACTTCTGGTTGTGGGTGAGACGCGTATCCGTAACTTAGGTTGGAACGCTCCGGAGCGCCAGTCAAAAACGGAAAGAGGTCGGAATAGTTGTGCTTTTTACCACCGGCTTACAAATCGGGAAGGGCGGAGCCAGGCTGGAGGACGCAGAGGCTCGAGGGCTGAAAGAAAACGTCGCCGCCTTCCAGCCTTCAGCTTTCCAGCCGTGCCACCGCCCTACTCCCACTCGATCGTGCTGGGCGGCTTGGAGGAGATGTCGTACACGACCCGGTTCACGCCGCGCACCTCGTTGACCACGCGGCGGGCGATGCGGTCCATCAGGTCGTGCGGCATGCGGTACCAGTCGGCGGTCATGAAGTCGGTGGTGGACACGGCCCGCACGGCCAGGACGTTCTCGTACGTCCGCTCATCGCCCATGACGCCGACGCTGCGGACGGGCAGCAGCACGGCAAAGGCCTGCGAGGTCTCGCGGTAGAGGCCGGCGCGGCGGATCTCGTCGATGACGATCTCGTCGGCGTTCTGCAGGACCTCCACGCGCTCCGGCGTGACCTCGCCGAGGATGCGCACGGCCAGGCCGGGCCCGGGGAAGGGGTGGCGCCAGACGAATTCGGGATCGAGGCCCAGCTCGATGCCGAGCTGCCGCACTTCGTCCTTGAACAGCTCGCGCACGGGCTCGATGAGCTTCAGGCCCATCTTCTCCGGCAGGCCGCCGACGTTGTGGTGCGTCTTGATGACCGAGGAGGGCCCCTTGATGGAGACCGACTCGATCACGTCCGGGTAGAGCGTGCCCTGGACGAGGTACTCCACGCCGGCCAGGCGCTTCGCTTCTTCCTCGAAGACTGCGATGAACTCGTTGCCGATCTTCTTGCGCTTGGTCTCCGGGTCCTCGACGCCGGCCAGCTTGTCGTAGAAACGGCGGCGGCCGTCGATGGCCACGACGTGCATGCCCAGGCCCTCGGAGAGGCGCGACATGACCTGCACGGCCTCGTTCTTCCGGAGGACGCCGTTGTCGACGAAGATGGCCGTGAGCTGATCGCCGATGGCCTCGGCCACGAGCAGCGCCGCCACCGACGAGTCGACGCCCCCGCTCACGGCCGCGATGACGTTGCTCCTGCCAACGGTCTTGCGGATCTCCTCGACCTTGCGCTTGCGGTAGTCACCGAGGTCCCACCTGGGCTGGCAGCCGGCGATGGGGAAGAGGAAGTTGCGGATGATCTCTGTTCCCGCCTCGCTGTGCGTGACCTCGGGATGGAAGAGGATGCAGTAGATCCGCCGCTCCCGGTTCTCCATGCCGGCGATGGGAGCGTTGTCGCTCCGGGCGATGACCCGGAAGCCGGGGGGCGTGGCCACGATGCGGTCGCCATGGCTGGCCCAGACGTGCTGGTGCGCCGGTGTGCCTGCGAGGAGGAGAGAGTCGCCGGCGATGACGTCGATCTCCGCCCGTCCGTACTCGCGCTCGCCCGCCGCCTCCACGCGCCCGTCCAGCAGGTACGCTGTGAGCTGCATGCCGTAGCAGATGGCCAGCACGGGCACGCCGAGCTCGTAGACCTCCCGCGAGGCGATGGGCGCCGTCTCGCCGTACACCGACTGCGGGCCGCCCGAGAGGATGATCGCCGCCGGCGCCAGCTCCCGGATCTTCTCGATGGGATAGTCGAACGGATGGACGACCGAGTAGACGCGCTGCTCCCGGACGCGGCGGGCGATGAGCTGGGTGTACTGGGAGCCGAAGTCGAGGACGAGGACGGTTTGCATTCGCTGGTCGCTGTTCGCTGGTCGCTGTCGTGGGTCGCTGTCCGGCGGTCGCCGCTCTTCCGAATGGCGAGCGGATTCTACAGGAGCCATCCATCGGCCTGCGGCCCTACCATTCGCTGGTCGAAGCATTGAGCGCCACCCTCTCCCGACGTCGACGAGGATCACGCGAGCACGTGCAGCGCCCCACCCTCTCCCCACGGGAGAGGGTCGGCCACGGAGCGCGCAATCTCGCGCAGAACGAGTCAGCTTCCGGGCGGTCAGCGCGGAGTGGCCGGGGTGAGGGGATTCCGTTCAGATTAGAGCAGGTCAGTTACGAGAGTCTCCATGCGTCCCCGTCTTTGCCGTATCGGTCTGTGGCGGCGGCTGCGTGGTGGTCGTCGCTGGAGGGGGCACTGAGGATGGAGGCGGAGGCGGTGGCGTCACCGGTTGCGGCGCCGGCGGCGCCGTGTCGGTACGGAACATCCCGCCGGTCAGCGTCGTGGCGGCAGTTCCCGTCGTCGCCGTGGCAGGCGCGGCGGTCTCCGTCGTCTCCGTGGCGGGCGGAATCGCCCCGGTCGTGTCGAGGGCGATGGGATTGCCGAACTGGTCGAGGGCGGGCTGGGGCGGCGGTTGCGGCGCATGCAGGGGACACAGTTGTGTCGGTTGCGATCCGTCCTTGAAGGCCTCGTTGACAACGGCATTGGGCGGGCACCGCGGCGTAGCCAGGCCGCCGCTCGTTTCGTCGATCTGCTGGAAGACGATTCCCGGCGGCGCGGTCCAGTCGGCGTTCGGCTGTCCGGCCGTCACCACGTTCATGTAGCGCGCCCAGATCGGTACGGCCGCTACGCCGCCGGAGAGACCCACGACCTTTTCATCGTCGAAGCCGACCCAGGTCAGCGTCAGCGTCTGCGGGGTGAAGCCGATGAACCAGGCATCGCGCTCGTCGTTCGTCGTTCCGGTCTTGCCCGCCGCGGCGCGCCGGAAGCCGAGGGAGCGTGCGCCGGCGGCAGTGCCGCGATCGACGACCCCTCTCATCACATTGGTGAGGATGAACGCGTCGCGGGCCGGGAAGACCTGCACCGGCTGGACTTCATCGCCCGCCGAGACCACGCGACCGCGGTCGTCGGCCACGAAGCGGATGGTGCGCAGCGGAACGCGTGAGCCCACCCGGGCGATGGTTGCGTAGGCGTCGGCCATCTCCACAGGCGGGATGCCGGCCGCACCGAGGAGCATGGCCGGGTTGTCGTCCATCTCCGCCTGCACGCCGAGCGTGTGGGCCGTGCGGATGACGGGCGAGATGCCGCAGGCCAGGCCGATGCGCACACTGGCGGAGTTCATCGACTCCTCCAGCGCCTCCCGCACCGTGACCGTGCCGTGGTAGACGTCGCCGTAGTTGCGCGGCGACCAGTCGGCGGCAAAGCGGCGCTGGTAGACGAAACGCGCGTCGCTGACCAGCGTGGAGGGCGTGATGTTCTGCCCGGAGAGGCTCGGCTCGAACGCCGTCAGGTAGACGAACGGCTTGATGAGCGAACCGATGAGCCGCTTCGAATTCAACGCCCGGTTGAACTGGCTCTGGTCGTAGTTCCGCCCGCCGACCAGAGCCCGGATCTCGCCCGCCGGAATGTCGACGTGGATGAGCACTCCCTGCAGCGGATTGTCCGGGCGGCGCAAGCGGCGATGGCCGCGCTCCAGGCCTTCCAGCCCCTGCTCCAGCGTCCGCGCGGCGAGGTCCTGCGCGTTGAGGTCGATGGCCGTGTAGATCTGCAAGCCGCGGCCCTTCACGTCCTTGATGCCGTAGTCGCGGGCCATCTCCTGCAGCACGGCGTCGACGTAGAACGGAATGGAGACCAGGCCGGAGCGGTCCCGCGTCGGCCGCTGCGGCAGCGGCGCCGCCTTCGCCGCGTCGCACTGGTCCTGCGTGATCTTCTTCTGCTCCAGCATCAGGCCGAGAACCCTGTTGCGGCGTTCCAGGGCGCGATTGGGATTGGTAAACGGCGAATACGCATTGGGAGCCGGGATCATGCTGGTCAGCAGCGCCGCCTCGGCCAGCGAGATCTCGGTGACCGGCTTGCCGAAGTAGAAGTGCGCTGCCTCGCCGACGCCCATGATCGAGATGGAACGGTCGCGCCCGAGGTAGATGTCATTGAGGTACGCTGCCAGGATCTCCTGCTTCGAGTACTTCGCGTCGAGGATCACCGCCATCCATGCTTCGACGACCTTCCGCTTCATGCTCCGCTCGGGCGTGAGGTAGTAGTTCTTCACGAGCTGCTGTGTGAGGGTCGAAGCGCCCTCCGCCACGCCGCCGGCCTTCGCGTTGTGGAACACCGCCCGCACGATGCCGATCGGGTCGACGCCCGGGTGGTGCCAGAAGCGCACGTCTTCCGTCCCCACCACTGCGTCCTGCAGCACCTTCGGGACCTGGTCGAGCGTGACCGGGCGGCGGTTCTCGAGCTGGTCGCCGAGGATGGAAGTGAGCAGTTCGGGCTCGAGCGCAGCGTTGTTGGCCGCCGCTCCTCCCTCCGTTGCCACGACGGCGGCGATGGCGTTGTTCCGGAACGTGATGCGCACTGGCTGGGCCGGGTACGCGCCGCGGGGATGCTTGAAGGCCCGGGTGAAGAGGTCGACCTCGCCGTTGCGCACGACGTAATCGCCCGCCTGCTGGAGCGCCGGCGACGCCCGGTAGCCGAGCCGGGTCAGCTTCTCGACGATGTCGT
Source organism: uncultured Thermoanaerobaculia bacterium (assembly GCA_964650405.1). Taxonomy (GTDB): domain Bacteria; phylum Acidobacteriota; class Thermoanaerobaculia; order Gp7-AA8; family Gp7-AA8; genus CAZYTO01. The sequence goes on from CAZYTO010000089.1 coordinate 15,576, forward strand.
CTTCATTCAGCGCCGCGCCCGGAGTCAGCGGCGTGTAGTCGGTGAAGATGCGCGTCGGCAGCGACAGGCGGCGGATCTCGAACTTCCCCACGGAGACGCGATAGACGTAGATGGCCAGCGCCGCCACGGCCGTAAACAGGACCAGGAAGGCGATGCCGATCACCCGCAGAACGGTGAGACGCCTCGGAAGCCGGTAACGGATTGCGGTCATTTGTTTCGCTGGTCGCCTAGTCGCTTAATCGCTTAATCGCTTAGTCGCTGTTCGCTGGTCGCTGGTCGCTGGTCGCCTCGTCGCTTAGTCGCTGTTCGCAGATCTCTCATCTCTACTGCCGAGCCACAATTGCAAGGTTGCGTCCACCGCGTTTCGGATCGCGGCGGTAGGAGTGGAAGAGCGGTTTCGGCGTTGCGGGGTCGCCGGGCTGCGCCACTTCGAACCCGCGCAGCTCCTCCACCCCTCGATCGCACTTCGTGCAGATGTCGACGTCGACGATCCGCGTGATGCCGCGTGCTTCGAGCACGCTCCGCGTCAGCGCGGCCGTGTCGATGTGTGCCTTTTCTCCGCGGGTGCGGTCGATGAACGCGTCCGCGTGGGCGTACGAGGCCCGGAACTGCTCCACCACTTCTTCTCCGACCTCGAAGCAGCAGACGCGGATGGCCGGGCCGAGCCACGCCTGCGCCGAGGTGGGGTCGAACGCGCTGTCGCGAATCAGTGCGTCCAGCGTCGCATCGGTGATGCGCTGCACGGTGCCGCGCCAGCCTGAGTGAACGTTGGCGATCACCCCGTGCGCGGCATCGATGAGCGTGACCGGGAGGCAGTCGGCAACCTTGATGCCGAGGGCCGTGTGAGGCCGGTCGGACCAGAGCGCATCGCAGGAGGCGTGCTCGTGCCAGCCGCCGGCCGAGGCGCGGACGACATTCGCGCTGTGGATCTGCGTGCAGGTAGCCAGCGCGGCCTCGACCCCGAAGCGCTCCCGGGCGAAGCCCATGAGCGCCTCGACCACGCCCGTGTTCAGCCGGCCGTCGATGGCTGTGGTCGTGTAGAAGAGGGCGAAGCCCGGAGGCAGGTCAGGGGGGACGATCACGCGGCCGAGCTCCGTCATCGGCCGCGCAGTGTAGCGGATCAATCTGCGGAGAACTGCGGCGGAAATGAGGCCGAAATGGGGCGGCCGGACTTGTCACGCCCATGGCTGGCACGGCTGGGATTCCCGCATACTCTGCCGCGCATGCGAACTCTGCTCGCGACCTCACTGCTGTTTCTCGCCGCCTGCGCGTCCACCGCCACCGTACCCGGCACCGCCGCTTCGCAGTACGACGTCGTCCTGCGCCATGCCACGCTGTACGACGGCAGCGGCGGCGCGGCGGTCCAGGGCGATCTCGCCATCCGCGGCGAACGCATCGCCGCCGTGGGCCGCGTCGACGGCCGGGGCAGGCAGGAGCTCGACGTGCACGGCCTGGCCGTCGCGCCCGGCTTCATCAACGTCATGAGCCAGTCGCAGGAGTCGCTCATCGCCGACGGCCGCGGTCTCTCCGATACGAAACAGGGCGTGACGACGGAGATCATGGGCGAGGGCGAGTCGATGGGACCGCTCTCGCCGGCCATGAAGCAGGAGTTCGCCGTCTATCAGACCGACATCAAGTATCCGGTTGAATGGACGACCCTGCGCGAGTATCTGGACTGGCTCGTGCGCCGCGGCGTGACTCCGAACGTCGGCTCGTTCATCGGCGCGGCCACGCCGCGCGTGAACGTCCTAGGACGAGAGAACCGGGCCCCGTCGCCTGCCGAGCTGGCGCAGATGCAGGAGCTCGTCCGCCAGGCCATGCACGACGGCGCCTTCGGCGTCGCCTCCGCCCTCATCTACGCGCCCGGCGCGTACGCGAAAACGGACGAGTTGATCGCCCTCGCCTCGGCCTCGGCGCCGAACGGCATGTACATCTCGCACATGCGCAGCGAGGGCAATCGCCTCGTCGAGGCGGTCGATGAGCTCATCACCATCTCCCGGGAGGCCCACGTACCGGCCGAGATCTATCACCTCAAGGCTGCCGGCCGGCAGAACTGGCCGAAGATGGACGAGGTCATCCGGCACGTGAACGCCGCGCGCGCGGAAGGCCTGCACATCACCGCCGACATGTACACCTACACCGCCGGCGAGACGGGCCTCGACGCGTCCATGCCGCCGTGGGTGCAGGCCGGCGGCTACGAGGCCTGGCGCAAGCGTCTGCAGGATCCGGAGACGCGCAGGAAGGTCATCGACGAGATGCGCACGCCGAGCGACGCGTGGGAGAACCTCCTGCTGCTCACCGGCAGTCCCGACCGCGTGCTGCTGGTCGGGTTCAAGAGTGACGCACTCAAGCCGCTGACCGGCAAGACACTGGCCGAAGTGGCCAAGACGCGCGGCGTGTCCCCGGAAGACGCGGCCATCGACTTGGTCATCGAGGACGGCAGCCGCATCACCACCATCTACTTCCTCATGTCGGACGACAACCTGCGCAAGCAGATCGCCCAGCCGTGGGTGTCCTTCGGCTCCGACGCCGAGTCGTCCGCGCCCGAGGGCGTCTTCCTCAAGTCGTCGACGCACCCGCGCGCGTTCGGAAACTTCGCCAACCTCCTCGGCCGCTTCGTCCGCGACGAGCATGTGATCCCGCTCGCTGAAGGCGTGCGCCGCATAACCTCCCTCCCCGCCGAAAACCTCGGCATCGCCGAGCGCGGCCTGCTGAAACCGGGCTGGTTCGCCGACGTTGTCGTCTTCGACCCCGCCGCCGTCGGCGCTCCCGCCACGTACGAGAAGCCCATGCAGTTCGCCACCGGCGTTGTGCACGTCTTCATCAACGGGACCCAGGTCCTGAAAGACGGCGAGCACACCGGCGCCAAGCCGGGACGGGTGGTGGTGCGGGGAGGCACGTAAGGGGAAACCAGAAGCCGGAAGATCAGAGGCCCTTTAACTTCAATGGCCTTCAGTTAAGACGGATACGACACGGTTTTGGGTCGATAACTGCGTT
>CAZYTO010000090.1:0-15455 GCA_964650405.1 uncultured Thermoanaerobaculia bacterium
CGCCGAGCCTTTCAATCTCCGCCAGGTGCCTTTCGATACCCCGTAACTCGGAGTTGCAGAACGGTCACCAGTAGCCGCGGTAAAAGATCAGCAGCACGCCCTTCGTCCCGGGCGCGGTGAGGAGCTGAGTGAGGGCAACGGGCCGCTTTTCCGTGTCCGGCAGCACGAAGTCCGGCGCCTTTTGTCCCACGGTGGGAGCGCCGGCCGCGGACGGAAGCTGCCGCGAAAAGACGAAAACCAGGAAGCAGAAAATGGCCAGGATCGCGGCACTCAACCCCGTGACGATCGAGGGGACGAGTTTCCGCTGCGCGCGGCGGAGCCCGGTCACGACCAGGAACAGTCCCACCGCAAAGAGCAGGAACGACGCCCAGGGCACGTCCCGCGTGATCGGGAAACGGACGAAGAGGAGGGGGTAGCTGAGAAACGCGAGGATTGAAACGGCGAGACCGCTCCAGAGCGGCCAGTTCATGCGGCGCATGGTACGAGGATACCGTTGTTCGCTGTTCGTTGTTCGTTGTTCGTAGGTCGCTGATCGCTGGTCGTTCCCCACGAACAACGAACAGCGACCAACGAACAACGAGTTAACGCCGCGGCGCGTACTTCGCGATGGTCACGGCGATGGCCAAGCCGATGCAGGTCATGTGGACCGGGACGCCCCACGCCAGCGCGGCGGGCGTGAACGAGTTCGCGACCTTGTAGGTCGAGATGGCGGAGAGCGGCAGGACGACGAGGTTCATGAAGAGGTACACGGCGATGCCGTAAGACGGCCCGACGATCCAGGGATGGGTGAGGAGCGGATCGAGGAAGCGGCTGGCCAGGTAGTAGACGGTCGTGGCGCCGAAGGCGATGGTGAAGTGGCAGAGCAGTCCCAGCAGGGCGATTCCCCATCCTCCGGCCAGGGCCGTCTCCCGCCCGAGCAGACCGGCGGCGATCCCTTTGAGAATGCGCGCCGGCGGCAATCCCGCCTTGAAGTACCAGTACGTGCAGGCGGCGGTGATGTCGAGCGCTCCGGCCAGCAGTCCCGCACGCACGATCGCGGGCAATGCCTTCGACTGCGGAAGGGCGACGGCAGCAGGAATGGATGTCATGGCGCTCTTTGTAAACCGGATTCCCGCGGGACGAGCCCCCTCCTGGCGGACTGTCGCTGATTCGTTTCTGGCGGCGGCGCAAAGGTTACGGAGGGGAAACGGGTTGGCTTAGTCGCTTAGTCGCTTAATCGCTTAATCGCTTATTCGCTTAGTCGCTTAATCGCTTAGTCGCTTAATCGCTTAATCGCTTATTCGCTTATTCGCTTAATCGCTTATTCGCTGTTCGCGGATCGCTGTTCGCTGGTCGCCGTCTTCATGGTTTGCTGTTTTGGGATGGGGTTTCGGCGCTCCGCGGCTTGCGGGTCGCGTCTGCGCCGCCGCGCATCGTCCGTGGTCTTCACATCGCCGACATCGATGCGGGTGGACTCGCCGAGCATGGGGTTGGAGATCCGCAGCCATTTCGGAATGCCCTCGAGTCGTTCCAGGTCTGCGAGGATGTCGGGGTGGCCGAAAAAGCGGCTGCGGATGAAGTGGAGGAACTGCGGTCGTGCGGCCGGCGCGAGCGGCAGGAGCTCCGTGGACCAGGCGGCAAGCTCTTTTCCGTTCCACGTGTATCGCCGGATGCCGTCCTTCTCGCTGTGCTGGATCGCCGAAGGCTTCCCGGCGTCGCGGCGCATCGAGAGCTCATGCTCGGCGAGAGGGATGGCCAGCAGGTTGTCTTTGACGTTCCCCTTGGCCATCGCTTCGCCGAGGACGGCGCGATTTTCCATCTCCGCCTCGGCACCCGCTACGAGTGCGTACAACGATTCATCGGTGAGCCGGTGGATTGCTCCTTCGATCGAGTAGCGCCGTCGCTTCTTGTAGTCGATGGTCACGCTGTCCGTGCCATCGGTCCACTGCAGCCAGGTCGTACCGAGGGTGACGTGGAGCGTCTCGGTCACCGGGGCGTGGGACGTCTCCTTCCCCGGTTGGCCATCCAACGGGACCGTCTGCATGCCTTTGACCGGCACGGTCGTGCGCTCGGTGCGTAACGTCATCTCGACGTTGGCCCGCGCGCGCGGCGCGGCGAGCAGGACGGTAATTGCGGCGGAGAGGAGAATGGCGGTGGCGGCCGGTTTTCGCATGCGATTGAGACGGATGATACCTGCTGGAAGCATCGCGCTCCCGGTACCCCTGTCGGGGTCAAGCGACGATCAACCATCCCGGCCGAAGTCGATGCGCAAATCGGCGCCCTGGGCGCGGATGACGAGGCACTGATCGCCGGCGGGGGTCTGGCGGGACACGATCTTCTCGGCAAGCGGCGCGAGCAGCTTGCGCTCGATGGCGCGCTTGAGCGGCCGGGCGCCGAGGTCGGTGGTGAAGCCGTCGGTCAGCAGGACGTCGATGGCCTCGTCTTCCCACTCCACGGCCCAGCGCCGGTTGCGCAGGCCGCGCCGCCGCAGGATCTCGCCCAGCTCGCGCTCGAGGATGCCCCGCATCGTCTCCCGCGAGAGCGGCTGGAAGACGACGATGCGGTCGATGCGGTTGAGAAACTCCTTCCGGAACTGCCGGGCCAGCGCCTGGTGGATCTGCGCGCTCTGGGCCGGCGCTCCCGCTTCGCCGAAGCCGGCATGCGGCTGGCCTGCCGCGCCCGCATTCGAAGTCATGAGGATGAGCGTGTGGCGGAAGTCGGCCGTCACGCCGCGCCGGTCGGTGAGGCGGCCGTCGTCGAAGACCTGCAGAAAGAGGTCCCAGATGTTCGGGTGGGCCTTCTCCAGCTCGTCGAGGAGCACGACGGAAAAGGGCTGCCGGCGCACGGCATCGACGAGCGAGAGCGTCTGGCCGTCGCTGTCCCCGGTCAGCCGCGCCAGCGAGTCGTGATTCTTCAGCTCACTCATGTCGATGCGGATCATCCGTTCGGCGGAGCCGAAGAGATATTCGGCGAGGGCCTTGGCGATCTCCGTCTTGCCCGTGCCGGTGGGGCCGGCGAAGAGGAAGACGCCGAAGGGCCGCGTGGGATCGCACAGCCCGGCCTTGATCATGGCCACGCGATCCGTCAGCGCCGCGACAGCTTCCGGCTGGCCGAGGACGCGCGCGGTGAAGTGGCTGCGCAGCGCGGCCAGGTCGAGACCTTCGCGATCGTCGAGGATGCTGTTCGGCAGGCCCGTGAGCTGGGCCAGCGTCACCAGGAGGTCATCCAGGGTCATGACGACGTCGCCCTCTCCCGCCGCGCGGAGGCGGGCCAGGGTGAGCTCCAGCAGCGTGAGCAGGTTGCCCGGCGCGGCGCGCATGCCGAGGAACTGCGTGGTCAGTTGCCAGGCCTCGGAGAGGATCGGCTCCGGAAGCATCGGCGACGACTGCTGCCGGACGGCGGCCCACTGCCGCGCCAGCTCGAGCGTTCCTTCGGCGGATGCCGGCTGCACGCGGACGGTGACCATGGCCGTGGCCACGCGGCGCTTCTGCTCGACGAGACGCTGGTGCGCGCTGGCGGTGATCTCCCCGAGGATGGTGATGCGCCCGGCATCGACCTCGGGGAGGATGGTGTCAAGGACGCTGCTGTCGCTGTAGCGATGCTGGCCGGCCTGCTGCAGCTCGTGAAAGCGCGGCACGATCCACACCACGCGCCGCGGGGCGCGGAGGTTCTTGAACAGCTTCGCCATGCGCTGCTCGAGCTGGCCGAAATACATCTGGCCGGCCTGCAGCTCGCCGGCGCCGGCTTCGAACACCACCCAGCCCGCGGCGCGCAGCCGCTTCGCCGCGGCCCGGATGATCGTTGTCTTGCCGACCCCTTCCTCGCCGACGATGAGCACGGAACGGCGCGTTTCTGCGGTGAGCGTCTGCTCGATGAGTTGCGCGGCGTCGCGCAACGCCTCGTGCTCGACGATCGCCGCCGCCTCGCCGTCCGTCGTGATCGTGCCGACCGAGGCGAGGTAGACGGTGTTCGTCTGCTGCGACTCGAACGCTTCCAGCTCGGCCCGCAACGGCGCGGCGATGTCCTTGTCCAGTTCGTCGAGCAGGTCGTCGATGCGGGACAGCGCCCAGACGTCATCGCGGGCCAGGGCTCCATCGAAGGTGACCGGCTCGCCGGCCGTGGCGCGCCGCCGCGTGGTCTCCCGCACGAACTGGAGAAGGAAGCGGTCCGTCCCGTCCCACCAGTCGTCGTTGATCCGGACGAGAATCCGGCCGAGCAGCGACTGCGGCGCCGGGACGAGCCGCTCCAGCGCCTCCAGGGCGAAGTACTTCACCCACGTGGCGGCGAAGGAGTTGATGTGCCGGAGCAGGAAGGGCCCGGCGTCCGTGCAGTTGCGCTGGGCCAGGGCCAGGATGGCCAGGGAGGCCACGACGCCGTTTTCGCCGAGGGCGAATGTCATCAGCTCGGCCGTCGTGCACGGCGAGCCGGCCAGCGTGGCCACCGCTTTGGGCAGAGCGCTGCCGGCGAGCAGCTCGCTCGGGTGCGCGACGTCGTCGAACTGGTCGATCCGTTTCGCCAGTTCGTAGACGGAGGGCGGCCGCGGCTGCTCATCGGCAGTCCTCCGGTCAGGAACAGTCTGTCTTCTTCGAAAAAAGTTCATTTCGTTCTCAGTGCGATCGGTCCGGCGGCAGGCCGGAAGGCATCAGCGCACTGGAACGTCAGGCGCGATCACGACGCGGGGCCGCGGGGCGAAGCGGTGTGGTCGTGTGCGTACTCATAGGCATGTCTTCTTCAGATGACGAGCGCAGAAGGGTAACGGAAAGGCCGGAAGGTTTCAAGGCTGAAAGGCTGGAAGGGGCTCTTTTACGAATGACGGATACTGTTTTCCGTGATCCGCATCGTGGCCATCTCCGGAAGTCTTCGCCGGAAGTCGACGAACACCACGCTGCTGCGCGCGGCGAAGGCCGAGGCGCCGCAGGGGATGGAAGTCGTCTTCTATGAGGGCCTGGCCTCGCTCCCGCACTTCAATCCCGATGACGACACAGGCCAGGAGCCGGCCCATCCAAACGTGGCGGAGCTGCGCGCGCTGCTGGCAGCCGCGGACGGGTTCGTGATCTCCAGCCCGGAGTACGCCCACGGCGTGCCCGGCTCGCTGAAGAACGCGCTGGACTGGATCGTGTCCAGCAACGAGCTCTCCCACAAGCCCATCGTGCTCATCAACGCCTCGGGGACAGGCGGGGAGAAGGTCAACGCCCTCCTCACGGACACGCTGGAGATCATGGAAGGTGCCGTTCTGCAGGAGGCGTCGATCCTCACGCCGTTCGCGCGGCAGAAGATCGACGCCGAGGGCAACGTCACCGATCCGGAATTCGTGGCCCGGTTGCGGGCGAGCATGGAGGCACTGGCGCATGCCGTCGGTCAAAGAAAACAAGGGTGAGCTACCCACGCTGTTTTTCGCCACGCCGCGCGAGCTCGAGACGTGGCTGGCGAAGAATCACGACAAGTCCCCCGGCGTCTGGCTGCGCTTCGCCAAGAAGGCCTCGTCGCAGACCTCGGTAACCTACGCCGAGGCGCTCGACGCGGCGCTCTGTTACGGCTGGATCGACGGGCAAAAGGCCAAGGGCGACGCGGAGACGTGGCTGCAGAAGTTCACGCCGCGCTCGAAGCGGAGCATCTGGTCGAAGATCAACCGCGACAAGGCGAATGCGCTCGTTGCCTCCGGCCGCATGAAGCCGAGCGGCCAGCGCGAGATCGACCGCGCCAAGGCGGACGGGCGGTGGGACGCGGCCTACGACGGCCAGCGGACGGCCACCGTCCCCGACGACCTCGCCGCGGCGCTGGCGAAGAACGCCAAGGCCCGCAAGCTTTTCGAGACCCTCAACTCCGTGAACCGCTACGCCATCCTCTTCCGCATCGCCAACGCGAAGAAGCCCGAGACGCGCGCCCGGCGCATCGCCCAGTTCGTGGACATGCTGGCGCGCGGGGAAGTGCTTTATCCGTGATTCGTTGTTCGTTGTTCGCTCTCCGTTGTTCGTGACGGTAGTATTCGCGCCGACCAACGAACAACGAACAACGAACAACGGACAACGAACAAGTGCTCCTGACCATCACCACCACCCACCGCCCGGCGACGGACCTCGGCTATCTCCTGCACAAGAATCCGGCGCGGCTGCATACGCTCGACCTGGCGTTCGGGAAGTGCCATGTCTTCTATCCGCTGGCCGGCGAGGAGCGATGCACGGCCGCGTTGCTGCTCGACATCGACAGCATCGGCCTGGTGCGGCGCGGCCCGCAGATGTCGCTCGCGCACTACGTGAACGACCGGCCGTACGCGGCGACGTCGTTTCTCAGCGTCGCGCTGGGGCAGGCCTTCCGCACGACGCTGGCCGGGCGCTGCAAGGACCGGCCGGAGCTGGTCAGTGTGGCTATGCCGCTCGAGCTCTTCGTGGCCGGCGTTCCGTGCCGCGGCGGCGAGTCCATCCTGCGCCGCCTCTTCGAGCCCCTCGGCTACGAGGTCGGCGCGGTGCACCTCCCGCTCGACGCGCGGTTCCCCGAGTGGGGCGACAGCCGCTATTTCGACGTCACGCTGCGCGCCACGATGACCGTGCATGACGCGCTGTCGCACCTCTACGTCCTCATGCCGGTACTCGACGCCGACAAGCACTACTACGTCGGCGAGGACGAGATCGACAAACTCCTGCGGCACGGCGAGGGATGGCTGGCCGCGCACCCCGACCGTGAGGCCATCGCCCAGCGTTACCTCCGGCACAAGAAGCGCCTCGTGCGCGAGGCCGTGCGCCGGCTGACGGAGGAGGAATCGGCCGAAAGCGAGGAGGAGAAGGAAGAACAGCAGGCCACCGAGGAGCAGGCCATCGAACGGAAGATCAGCCTCAACGAGCGGCGGATCCAGGCCGTGGCCGGCGTCTTGCGCGAGTACGGCGTGCGGGCGGTGATCGACCTCGGCTGCGGCGAAGGCAAGCTGCTGCGAGACCTGCTGAAGGAGCGGGCTCTCACACGCCTGGCCGGCATGGACGTGTCGTCACGCGCGCTGCTCGTGGCCCAGGAGCGTGCCGAGCGGCTGCCGGAGTTGCAGCGCAAACGGCTGACGCTCTTCCAGGGATCGCTCATGTACCGCGACGCGCGGCTGGCGGGCTACGATGCCGCCACGGCCGTGGAAGTGATCGAGCACCTCGACCGCCCGCGCCTGGCCGCGTTCGAGCGCGTCGTCTTTGGCGAGACCAAGCCCCCGCTGGCGGTGATCACCACGCCAAACGTGGAGTACAACGTGCGCTTCGAATCGCTGCCCACCGGCCGCCTGCGCCACCGCGATCACCGCTTCGAGTGGTCGCGCGAAGAGTTCCGCACCTGGGCCGCTGGCGTAGCCTCGACGTACGGCTACGAATTCGAATGGCGCGCGGTGGGCGATGAAGACGCGGAAGTCGGTCCGCCGACGCAGATGGGAGTGTTTCGAGTGCTGAGTGCCGAGGAGGCATGAGTAATGAGGCATGACTGGCTATAGGGTGTCCCTCATGAAGGTGACGTTCGTGGACGCGGGCGTTCTGATTGCCGCGGCCCGTGGCGGTAGCGTCCAGGCGGCGCTGGCCATGGAGATTCGCCCGGCCTGAACGGTCTCCCGACGACCCTCTGAGGTCCCGACGGCAGCAGACCTGACTCATGCCTCATTACTCAGGCCTCATGCCGACTCGGCACTCAGCACTCGGCACTCAGCACTAACGCCATGCAGATCAAGATCCCCGAGCTCTCCCTCGTCACCCTCATCGGCGCTTCCGGCTCCGGCAAGTCGTCGTTTGCGCGCAAGCACTTCAAGGCGACGGAGATCGTCTCGTCGGACTTCTGCCGCGGCCTCGTGTCCGATGACGAGAACGACCAGGCGGCATCGAACGACGCGTTCGGCCTGCTGCACACCATCGCCCGCATCCGCATGGCGCGCGGAAAGCTGACGGTCATCGATGCCACCAACGTCGAGGCGATGTCGCGCAAGCAACTGGTGAGCATCGCCAAGGAGTTCCATGCCATTCCCGTGGCCATCGTGCTGAACCTGCCGGAGCGCATCTGCCACGACCGCAATGCCTCACGGCCCGACCGGCAGTTCGGCCCGCATGTCATCCGCCGGCAGACGGACCTGATGCGCAAGTCGCTGCGGACGCTGAACCGCGAAGGGTTCCGTTACGTGTTCGAGCTCAACACGCCGGAGGAGGTCGAGGGGGTGCAGCTCGTCCGCGAGCGGCTTTACAACGACCGGCGCGACGAGCACGGCCCGTTCGACATCATCGGCGACATCCACGGTTGCCATGACGAGCTCACGGCCTTGCTGCAGACGATGGGATGGCGGCTCGGACCGGAGGGCGCCTCCCATCCGCAGGGCCGCAAGGTGATCTTCCTCGGCGACCTCGTCGACCGCGGCCCGAATACGCCGGGCGTGCTGGAGCTGGTCATGAAGATGGTGGCCGGCGGCAATGCCCTGGCCGTGCCGGGCAATCACGACATCAAGCTGATGCGGAAACTGCGCGGCCGGGACGTACGGCTCACCCACGGCCTGGCCGAATCGGTGGCCCAGCTCGCGGCGTACCCGCCCGAGCATCATGCGCGCATCGCCGACTTCGTCGACTCCCTCATCAGCCATTACGTGCTCGACAACGGCAAGCTCGTCGTGGCCCACGCCGGGATGAAGGCGGAGATGCAGGGCCGCGGCTCGGGGCGGGTGCGCGAGTTCGCCCTCTACGGCGAGACGACCGGCGAGACCGACGAGTACGGCCTGCCGGTGCGCTACAACTGGGCCGCGGATTATCGCGGGCGGGCCATGGTCGTCTACGGCCACACCGCGGTGGACGAGCCGGAGTGGCTCAACGGCACGATCTGCATCGACACCGGCTGCGTCTTCGGCGGCAAGCTCACGGCCCTGCGCTATCCGGAGAAGGAGCTCGTCTCCGTGCCGGCGGCGCGCGTCTATTACGAGCCGGTGAAGCCGCTGACGAGCATCCGCCGCACGCACGCCCATGCAACTGCCCAGCAGGAGCACGACGATCTGCTGGACGTGGCCGACGTCACGGGGAAGCGCATCGTCGAGACGCGCCTGCACCGGAACGTGACCATCCGCGAGGAGAACGCCATCGCCGCGCTGGAGGTCATGAGCCGTTTCGCGGCCAATCCGAAGTGGCTGGTCTACCTGCCGCCGACAATGTCGCCGCCGGAGACGAGCCGGCGCGACGGGCTGCTCGAGCACCCGGACGAGGCCTTCGCCTACTACCGCGGCGAGGGCGTGGCCCGGGTCGTGTGCGAAGAGAAGCACATGGGCTCGCGGGCCGTGGTGGTGATCTGCCGCGACGAGGAGGCCGCGCGCCGCCGGTTCGGCGTCGAGGGCGAAGGCGCGGGCATCGTCACCACGCGTACGGGCCGCCGCTTCTTCGGCGACTCGATGCCCCAGCTCGAAGAGGCGCTGCTGGCGCACCTGCGCGCCGCACTGGCGCGCAACGGCGCGTGGGAGGCGTTCTCCACCGACTGGTTCGTCCTCGATTGCGAGCTCATGCCCTGGTCGGTGAAGGCGGACGAGCTGGTGCGCAGCCAGTACGCAAGCGTGGGGGCAGTGGCCGGCGCCTCGCTGGGCGCGGCCCTGCCGGCGCTGCACGCCGCGGCGCCGCGCATCGAAGGCCTCGCGCCGATCATGGAGACTTTCGAGCAGCGGGCAGCCGATGTGGCGCGCTACGTCGAGGCTTACCGCCGCTACTGCTGGAAAGTGGCCGGCCTGGCCGACCTGCGGCTCGCTCCGTTCCACCTTCTCGCCTCGGAAGGGTCCGTGCATGCGGGCCGCGATCACGTCTGGCACATGGAAGCGATCGCCGCCATGATCCGCGGCGACGGGCAGGGCGTGCTCTTTGCCACGCCGTACCGCGTCGTGGAGCTGAACGACGAAGCGAGCGTCCGCGACGCCGTGGCGTGGTGGGAGTCGCTGACCTCGCAGGGCGGGGAGGGGATGGTGGTCAAGCCGTTCGACTTCGTGGCCCGGTCGCCGAAGGGTCTGCTGCAACCGGCCGTGAAGTGCCGCGGCCCCGAGTATCTGCGCATCATCTACGGCCCCGAGTACTCGATGCCCGAGAACCTGGCCCGCCTGCGTCACCGCTCGGTCGGCGCCAAACGCTCCCTCGCCGCCCGCGAATTCGCCCTCGGGCTCGAGGCGCTGGAGCGTTTCGTGGCCCGCGAGCCGCTGCGCCGCGTCCACGAATGCGTCTTCGGCGTGCTGGCCCTGGAGAGCGAGCCGGTCGATCCGCGATTGTGATCGCGCGCTCTACTCGTCGAAGAAGAACTCCAGCGCGCCGCGTACCCGCCCCGGTTCGTGCTCGGCGGCGCGGAGCTGCACGCGGCGGATCTTGCCGGAGGCGGTCTTGGGCAGCTCGCCGAACTCGATGCGGCGGACGCGCTTGTAGGGCGCGAGCCGTTCGCGGATGAAGAGGAAGATCGACTGGGCGGTCTCCCGGGTGGGGGCGTGACCGGCGCGGAGGACGATGTACGCCTTCGGCACGGCCAGGCGGAGCGGGTCGGGGCTCGGCACGACGGCCGCCTCGGCTACCGCCTCATGCTCGATGAGCGCGCTCTCGATCTCGAAGGGACTGATGCGGTAGTCGGAGCACTTGAACACGTCGTCGGCGCGGCCGACGTACCAATACCAGCCATCGGCGTCGCGCGAGGCCACGTCCGAGGTGCGGTACCAGCGCCCGCCGAGGGCCGCGGAGGTGCGCTCGTCGCTGTCGGCGTAGGAGTGCATGAGGCCGAGCGGGCGCGACGCGAGCGACAGTGCGATCCTGTCCCCCCGCTCGCCGGCGATCACGCCGTCCCCTGCAACCAGCTCCCTGCCTGTGCCGTCTCGTCGTCGATGCGCACGCAATTGCGGCCGCCGCGCTTGGCGGCGTAGAGGGCGCGGTCCGCGTGGGCCACGAGGGCCGGCGGCTCGACCTCGCGGGAGGGGACGATCGACGCCACGCCGAAACTGGCGGTGATGATGTGGTGCGGGGCGCCGCTGTCGATGTGCATCCGCTCGATGGTCTGGCGCAGCCGTTCCGCGACCACGGCCGCGCCGGGCGCGTCGGTGGCGGGCAGCAGGAGCGCGAACTCCTCGCCGCCGTAGCGGGCCACCATGTCCCCGCTGCCGCGGATCTCCTCGGACAGCACCACGCCCACCTGGCGCAGGCACTCGTCGCCGGCCTGGTGGCCGCGTGTGTCGTTCAACATCTTGAAGTGATCCAGGTCGAGCAGGATGAGGGCCAGCGGCGTGTGGTGGCGAACGGCCCGCTCCCATTCCGCGCCGAGGGCGCGCTCGAATTCGCGGCGGTTGGGGATGCCGGTGAGGTCGTCGCTCACGGCCAGCTTGGCCAGTTGGGCGTTCGCTTCCTGCAGGGCGATGGTCTGTTCGGCCACGCGCGCCCGCAGCGTCTCCGCCTGCCGCCGCAGTGCGCTCGTGCGAAGACTGACCAGAACGCCCACCAGGATCGCGGCCAGGACGATCCAGAGCACCACCGCCCATGAGGCGCGGTACCACGGCGGCTGGACCGTGAACGTCCACGACTTTTCCTTCCCGACCAGCCCGCAAGCCCCGCGCGTGTGCACCCGGAACGTGTAACGCCCCTCGGCCAGGTTGGTGTACTCCAGGAACGGCTCGTCCCGCCACACGCTCCAGCGCTCGTCCACCGGATCGAGGCGGTACTGGTAGTGCATGCCCGGGTGGAACGAGGCCGGGCCGACTTCGATCCGCAGGCGCTGGAAGGCATACGGCAGACTGCTCGCCCGCAGCGGCCCGAATCCGTCGAAGAGCACGTGCTCGTTGCCCGAGACGATGCGGCGCAGCACCGGCTCCGGCGGCACCAGCGCGCTCGCCGCCGCCTGTGCCGCCACGTGGTACAGCCCGTGATCGCCGCCGATCCACAGCGTGCCGTCGTCATCGCGGTGGATGATCTCGATGTCGCCGGCCGGCATGGCCACGGGCACGCGCGCCTCGCGGTCGTAGTGGTCATGGCCCAGCCGCCGCACCACGCTCGGCGGCGAGGTGTTGAGCCAGAGGTTGCCGTCGCTGTCCACCTCCGCGGCGTCCCACTTGTCCGTGCCGTGGATGGACCCCAGCACGGGATCGGGAATGAGGTGGTCGTCCTTCGCCAGCGTCAGGAAGCTGCCGTTCGCTTCGTCCGTGGTGATGACCATCCGGCCGTCCACGACCACCGGCGCCAGATCGCCGCTGCCGAACGCGTGGATGTTCCCCGCCTTGTCGATGTGCATGCCGCCGTCGTACGTCGTCCCGCACCACAGCTCACCGCCGAACTCGACGAACTCGCGGACGTACGGCTTGGCTTTCGGGACGTAGCCCTCGAAGCGCCAGCCGCCGCCGCTGCGGCGCAGCGAGCCGAGACCGTCGGGACATCCGAGGTAGACGTGTGAGGAGTCGCCCGGCGCCGCGGCGATGGCGTAGACGATGAACGTCTCCGTGCCCGTGATCCGCTCCGGCTTGCCCTCGCCGCGAATCGAGTAAACTCCCGAGCTGGCGCCGACGAGCAGCTCCTCGCCAAAAGACAGCGCACACCACGGCGACCCGATGATGCCATCCACCGAATGGAGGACAGACAATCCTGTCTGTCCCCCTTTGGCAGGTTCCGAAGGTTTGACGGACAGGATTGTCCGCCCTCCACTGGGCGCTGCCGGCCGGTCGTCGATGACGTAGAGCCCATGCGACGACGACGCGACGAGCTTCCCCCCGTGGCGGATGACGTCGTGCACAGAGCCTTTGAGGCCGGAACGGTCGTCGAGGAGGCGGACGGCCGCGCCGAGGTCGACCCGGACCATCCCCAGGTCGTGCACGATCCACAACGACCCCTCCGAATCGGGACGCGCACCGTAAACGAGCGATTCCGGCAGACCGGCCTCGCGCCCGATGACCTGCTCGAGATTGCCGTTCGCGTCGAGGATGGCCACGCCGTCGCGCAGCGTGGCGATGACGCGCCGCCCGTCCGGCAGCAGGCAGCCGTCCATGACGACCTTCTGCTTCAGCCATTCCGAGGCGGGTGAGGCCACCGGCCTGCCGTCGTGCGTGAACATCCCTTCGTTGCGGACGATGACCGTGTCGCCGAGCATGAGATCGACGCGCTTGCCGGGGAACGTCTTGCCGCCTCCGAGCTCCAGCAGGCCGTCGCGCGTCGAGACGAAGACACGGCCCGCCTCGACGAAGGCATGGCGCAGCGATTCCTTCGTGCGGTCATCGAGCAGGACGGTCACGCGCTTTCCGTCCCACTGCAGCACCACCTTCGGCGAGAGGAACAGCAGCGTGCTCCCGTCGGCCACGACGCTCTGGAACTCTCCCAGCGGCGCGCTTCGGAATTCGGCCGGCAGCAGGGGGAGGAGGGACTGGTACTGGAGATGCCCGTTCGCATCGGCGGCCAGCGTGCCGAAATCGTCGACCGTGCCGGCGCCGAGGTGGCCTGCGTCGTCGACGGCCATCCCCAGCGCCGGCGCATTGCGGGGCAGGGTCACGAGATTCCACCACGCCCCGTCGTACGTCAGCACCCCGCGGAGATTGGCGAAGTAGAGGATCCCGCGCCCGTCCTGGGCCAGCGCGAAGTTCTGACTCCCGCCGTGATGCTGCTGCTGGTCGAACAACGTCAGCAGGGGATAGCCAAGGCGGGGAGCGGCGCCGGCCGCCGAGCCGTCGGGCAGGAGTGCAGACAAGAGCAGAAGGCAGAAGGCAGAAGGCAGACGTCGGCCAATCTGGCGTTGCGCGGACATGGACGGGTGGATCAAGTGTAGCGCGGGCGGGCGGCGAAGGCTTAAGGCTGGAAGGCTGGAAGGCAGAAAGGCGGAAAGAGGCGGAGAGGTTTCACGCGGAGACGCGGAGGAAGCGGAGGAGAGAACCTCGATCTCCGCGTTCCCCGCGTCCTCCGCGTCTCCGCGTGAGCAATCTGTGAGCAGGGCACCCGAGACTTCGGTTTCAAGCTCAGCGTGCCCCCTTCCAGCCTTTCAACCTTTCCGCCTTCCAGCCTTTCCCGGTCCCAGGCACTTCACCTGCAATTCACGTCTGCCGCATTCCCCGGTCCCGCGGTGGCGTGGTCAACTCCGGATCCTTTGGACGGGTCAATTCCCGACCGCGTGGTCAAACTTTTCCCCACTCTCTCCCCGGAAAAACTTCAACGGAGGAACGATTTTGAAACTCAGACTGCTCCCGGTATTTCTTCTCTCTCTCGCGCTCCCGCTCTTCGCCCAGCAGAAGACCATCCTCTTCGACGCCGCCCACGCCCAAACCGCCGGCAACGCCGACTGGACGCTGGATGAAGACTCCTGCGGCACGGCCCAGCGCTTTCCCACCCCCGACCAGGCCGGCATCACGTCGTCCACCGCCGAGACCTACTGGTCGGGCGGCTTCTCGGCCATGGGCGTCGATCTCGTCAAGAAAGGCTTCCACGTGGAGAGCCTCCCCGTCGGCGCGCGCATCAGCTACAACGACTCCACCAATCCCCAGGACCTCAAGAACTACAACATCTTCGTCATCCCCGAGCCGAACATCGCCTTCACCTCGGCGGAGATCACGGCCATCCGCAGCTTCGTGCAGAACGGCGGCGGGCTCTTCATGATCGCCGACCACGCCGGCGCCGACCGCAACAACGACGGCATCGACGCAGCCGGCGTTTTCAACCAGTTGATGGGCAGCCCGAGCATCTTCGGCATCACCTTCAACGACAACTCCGCCGACAAGAGCTTCGGCTGGTTCGACAACCATCCCGACGACAACTACACCACCGACACCGCCTCGCCCATCATCTGGACGGGCACCTTCGGCACGCCGTCGTCCGGACGCGGCCTCGGCCTCTTCGGTTCGTCGTCGATGACCGTCAGCGGCGCCGCCAAAGGCCATGTGTGGAAGACCGGCACGTCCAACACGTCGGCCAGCGGCGTGACGTTCGCCACGTCGACGTACGGCACGGGCCGCATCGCCGCCGTGGGCGATTCGTCCACCGGTGAAGATGCCACGAATTCCTGCGGCCACACCACCTACCTCGGCTACAACGATCCGAGCTACGACAACGGTTTGATCTACGCCAACGCCGTGGCCTGGCTGGCCAACGGCTCCAGCGGCGGCGGCGACACCACGCCTCCGGCCTGCTCCGTTACCGCTCCCGCCGGCGGCGCTACGGTCAGCGGCACGGTGACCCTCACCGCCAGCGCCAGCGACAACGTCGGCGTGACCAAGGTGGAGCTCTACGTCGACGGCACCCTGAGCTCGACCGTCACGACGTCCCCCTACAGCGCGAGCTGGAACACCACGTCCGTCGCCAACGGCTCGCATTCGATCGTGGCCAAGGCCTACGACGCCGCGAACAACATCGGCACCTCGGCCACCGTCACCGTCACCGTGAGCAACAACACCGCCCGGCATACCCCCCCCCCGCCCTGCTCCCGAACCGGCCCCCCGCCCCCTTCCCCGGCCACCGGCCGGGTCCCCAACACGGCCACCGCCCGGGCCCACCCCCGCCGGCCCCCGGGCGACC
>CAZYTO010000090.1:15465-18564 GCA_964650405.1 uncultured Thermoanaerobaculia bacterium
CCCACACCATTCACATTCGATCGTGTCCATTTCTTTACACGCCCGGCGCACACCGGGAGCTTCACCCATCCCCTCCCGCACGCTCTTCCGATCTGCCGGCGGCGATACCACGCCCCCGGCCTGCTCCATCACCGCGCCCGCCGCCGGCGCCACGGTCAGCGGCACGGTCACGATCACGGCCAGCGCCAGCGACAACGTCGGCGTGACCAAGGTCGAGTTCTACATCGACGGCACCTTGAGCTCGACCGTTACGGCGTCCCCGTACAGCGCGAGTTGGAACACGACGTCTGTTGCCAACGGCTCGCATTCAATCGTGGCCAAGGCCTACGACGCTGCGAACAACGTCGGCACCTCGGCGACGGTGACGCTGACCGTCAGCAACAACACCGCCCAGCAGCTCCTCGGCAACCCCGGCTTCGAGACCGGCACCGCCTCCCCGTGGGTGGCCACGAGCGGCGTGGTCGACAACTCCACGAGCGAGGCCGCGCACAACGGCTCCTGGAAGGCCTGGCTCGACGGCTACGGCTCGACCCACACCGACACGCTCTACCAGCAGGTGACCATCCCCTCCACGGCCACCAGCGCCAACCTCACCTTCTGGCTGCACATCGACACCGCCGAAACCGGAACGACCGTCTACGACACGCTGAAAGTGCAGGTCCGCAACTCCTCCGGCACCGTGCTGGCCACCCTGGCTACGTACTCGAACGTCAACGCCGCCAGCGGCTTCTCCCAGAAGTCGTTCAGCCTCCTCGCGTACAAGGGCCAGACCATCCAGGTCTACCTCGTCGGCGCCGAGGACTCCACGCAGCAGACATCGTTCGTCGTGGATGACTTCGCGCTGAACGTGCAATGACGGGCGGGCGGTAAACGGCGAGCGGGGTTCCCCGCTCGCCGTTCTGCTGTGAGTGAGAGAGAGAAGCCCCTCACCCCGGCACTTCCGCGCTGACTGCTGGAAAGCTGATTCACGAACCTCCGGATTGCGCGCTCCAGTGCCGACCCTCTCCCGTGGGGAGAGGGTGGGTTCCGGTTCGCGCCGCCGGGATGTTTGCTGCGGTCGGAGATTACGCGCCACCATCGCGCAGCCGAACGCAGGAAGCACTTTTCGCACAGCAGTGCCGCCGGGTCAACTTCCCAAAAGTCAGCGCGGAAGTGCCGGGGTGAGGGGCTTCTCACTCAAGTCTCGAGATAGCCACTCATCACTCATGCCCCTCATGCCTCATGCCCCCTCGGCACTCAGCACTCGGCACTCGGCACTCGGGTACAGTCCCCGTAACCCGCTCGCCCTCCCCGCGTAGAATGTCGGCGGCCCAATGATCCGCGCTCTGGTCATCGACGACTCGGCCTACAACCGCGTGACGCTGTCGCGCATGCTCGAGTCCCACGAAGACATCAAAGTCATCGCCACGGCCGTCAACGGCGAGGACGGGATCAAGCAGGTCATGAAGCATCGTCCCGACGTCATCACCCTCGACCTGGAGATGCCGATCATGGACGGCTTCGCCTTCCTGCGCTGGCTCATGGTCAACCTGCCCACGGCCGTCATCGCCGTGTCCTCGCGCTCCAGCGATCGCAGCGTCTTCAAGGCCCTGGAGCTGGGAGCGGTCGACTTCATCGCCAAGCCGGGCGGCCGCGTCTCCCCGCGCCTCGAGGAGATCCAGAAAGACCTCGTCACCAAGGTCCTGCAGACCGTCGAGCTGCGCATGGACAACCTGCGCCGCCGCGTGCAGGAGGAGGAACATCCCACCGCGCCGCCGCCCGGCCCCGACACCTGCTCGGGCGGCGTCGAGCTCGTGGCCATCGGCTGCTCCACGGGCGGCCCGCCGGCACTTCAACATGTCTTCTCGGCACTGCCCCTGCTGGCCGTGCCCATCGTCGTGGCCCAGCACATGCCGCCCACCTTCACGCGCCTCTTCGCCGAGCGGGTCAATCGCCTGACCAAGTACCAGGTGCGCGAGGCCTACGACGGCGAGCTCCTGCGCGGCGCCAACGTCTACATCGCCCCCGGCGGGCAGCAGATGGAAGTGCGCCGCTCGGAGGACGGGCTGCACCTGCGGGTCTTCCCGGCCAGCCTCTCCGACCTCTACGCCCCGTCTGTGGACCGCCTCTTCTCCACCGCCTCCGACTGCTGCGGCGAGCGCCTGGTGGCCGTGATCATGACCGGCATGGGCGACGACGGCTCCGAGTCCATCCGCAAAGTGCGCGAGCGCGGCGGCCGCACCATCGCCGAGTCCGCCCAGTCCGCCATCATCTTCGGCATGCCCAACGAAGCCATCAAGACCGGCGCCGTCGAGCAGATCCTGCCGCTCGACGAAATCCCGGGCGCGATCCAGAAGCTGTGCGCGGGGTAGCAGCGAGTGCCGAGGGGGCATGAGGCATGGGGCATGACTAATGGGGCATGAGTGGCTTTGGGGTCTGCCTCCTGTCTCACCTTGATACCGAACGAGGTGCTCAACGCCTTTCGGCATCGCCTGATCGGATCACGTGCTCAACTGGTTCACAGCCGCGATGCGCTACGAGTGCTCAACGCCTTTCGGCATCGGTGATCGGATCACCTCACTCCACCCAAGACGGTAGGTCGCGTTGTTCTCCCGGTGCTCAACGCCTTTCGGCATCACTGATCGGATCACATAGGACAAAGCCGAGCGCTGCCTGAAGAGGTACGACTCGTGCTCAACGCCTTTCGGCATCGGTGAGCCGCACTCACCTCGCCCAACGAAGTGGTCAACAAGTGCTCAACACCTTTCGGCATCGCTGATCGGATCACTTCGAGGCGATGATCTTCTCGGAGACTGCGGCAAGGAGTGCTCAACGCCTTTTCGGCATCGCTGATCGGATCACGCTCGCACCGACGCGCGTCATCGGCGGCGCCGGAATGTGCTCAACGCCTTTCGGCATCGCTGATCGGATCACTCACCCGCCACTGCGCGACGTTCACAGGCTCGATTTGTGCTCAACGCCTTTCGGCATCGCTGATCGGATCACGCGCATACGCTCGTACGCTTCGTCAGTAACGAGATGCTCGTGCTCAACGCCTTTCGGCATCGCTGATCGGATCACGCGGAGCGCGCGCCCAGGAGCACCGAAATGATCAGGTGC
>CAZYTO010000091.1:0-16670 GCA_964650405.1 uncultured Thermoanaerobaculia bacterium
GCGAGCGTGGGCGCGAGTGCCGGGGCGTTTGGCGGCGGCTGGAATACACGCTCCGCGGGGACCTGGGCGAGGGCCGCCTGGGCCGCCTGCTGTCGGACTGGACCCTGCCGGGCGTGGGCCTGTACGCCATGTACCCGGCCAGCCGCCACGTGCCGGCCAAGGTGCGCGCGCTGATCGACTTCCTGAGGCAGCCTGCCTAGGGCTGTCTCAGCCGGCCCCGCTCCGCCCAGCCATCCGGGTCCGCAAGATCTCCCCGGCCGCCGTAAAGGCCAGGCCGGTCCACGACCGCAGCACCCGCCACCGGGTCCTGGCCGAGGGGGACTTCGTGGAGATGCTCAAACCGATCACGCCCGAGCGGTTGTGGAACGACTTCGTCGAGAGCGGCGACATCGACTTTTCCTACGAGATCACGGGCCTCTCGCGCTACCGCGTCAACGTCTTCCGCCAGCAGCGCGGCGCCGGCGCGGTGTTCCGCGTCATCCCCACCAAGATCCTGACCATCGAACAGCTCGGCCTCCCCGAACAGGTCCGCCGCGTGACGAACCTCAAGAGCGGCCTGGTGCTCGTCACCGGCCCCACCGGCTCGGGCAAGTCCACGACCCTCGCCGCCATCATCGACCAGATCAACGAGACGCGGGCTCAGCACATCATCACCATCGAGGACCCCATCGAGTTCGTCCATCCCAACAAGAAGTGCCTCATCCACCAGCGCGAGATCGGCAATCACGCCACGTCGTTCGCGGAAGCGCTGATGGCGGCCGGCCGCGAGGACCCCGACATCATCCTGGTGGGCGAGATGCGCGACCTCGAGACCATCCAGATGGCCCTCACCGCCGCGGAGAAAGGCACCCTCGTCTTCGGCACGCTCCACACCAACAACGCCGCCAAGACCATGGACCGCATCATCAGCGTCTTCCCCGCCGGCGAGCAGGAAGGCATCCGCAACATCCTCGGCGACACGATCCGCGGCGTCGTGGCCCAGCAGCTTCTGCCGAAGATCGGCGGCGGCCGCGTGGCCGCCCTGGAGATCCTCTTCGCCTCCCCCGCCATCGGCAACATGATCCGCGAAGGGAAGACCCCGCAGATCACCAGCGCCATCCAGACGGGCGTGAAGGAGGGCATGATCGACATGGACTCGTCGATCCGCAAGCTCTACAACGAAAAGAAAGTCTCCGCCCGCGCTGCCTACGACAAGGCCATCGACAAGGAGTCGTTCAAGGACATCCTGCAGGCCGAGGGGATCCGGGAGTGACTCGCCGAGTGCCGAGTGCGCAGTGCCGAGTGCCGAGGACTGCATGTCGAGTGCCGAGCGAGCGCCGATAGATGGATCCCGGCACTCAGCACTCGGCACTCGGCACTCTCGAACACAAGACCGCACGCATCGGTGCGGTCTCGATCCACTACGTCGAGGCGGGCAGTGGACCGCTCGTCGTTTTGCTGCACGGCTTCCCGGAGTTCTGGTACTCGTGGCGGAAGCAGATTCCGGCACTGGTGGCGGCGGGATTCCGGGTGATCGCCCCCGACCTGCGCGGCTACAACGACTCGTCGAAGCCGGAGGACGTGGCGTCGTACTACGCGCTCGAAGTGGCGCGCGACGTGGCGGGCCTCATCGTCCAGAGCGGCCAGTCGCCGTGTGCCGTGGTCGGGCACGACTGGGGCGGGCTGGCCGCGTGGCTGGTGGCCATGGTGCATCCCGACGTCGTGGCGCAGCTCGTGGTGATGAACGCGCCGCATCCGGTGCCTTACGGGCGGGAGCTGCGGCGCTCGTCGTCTCAGAAGCTGCGCGCGTCGTACCAGCTCTTCTTCGCCCTGCCGCTTCTGCCGCGCCTCCTCCTCCGCCCCTTCCTCGGCATGATCCTGCGCCGGATGACGAAGGTCACGGACGAGGAGCTGGCCGAGTACCGGAAGGCCTGGCGCAAGCCGTGGGCGTTGCAGTCGGCGCTCAACTATTACCGCGCGCTCAAGCGCTACCGCCGCAATCTGCGCAGCGCCATCAAGAGGATCGACGTGCCGGCCATGCTGGTGTGGGGCGAGCGCGACCCGGTCTTCATCCGCGCCACGACCGAAGCCTTCGGCGAGTGGGTGCCCGACCTCCGCGTCGAGCGCATCCCGGAAGCGGGACACTTTGTGCAGAACGATGCGGCGGAGAAGGTCAACGAGCTGCTGATTGCGTTTCTGCGCGCCACTCGTCCCACTGCCGGCTGACCGAGCCGAGGAAGTCGCGCGTCGGCGACCAGCCCAGGCGGCGGCGCGTCTCCGCGGACGACACTTCCTGATCGATGGCCAGCGCTTCGCCGAACGGACCGGCCGGCAGCGGAACGTGCGCGATCGCCCCCTGCGGCGCGACGGCCCGGGCACACTCGTTCAGCGTGGCCCGGGAGTCGTCCACGGCGTGGTGGATGCCCGGGGAGCGCGCTTCGATGACCTTCACGAAGCAGTCGGCGAGGTCGTGCAGATCGATGAATGCCCAGCGGTTGTTGCCGTCGCCCGCCACGTTCACCGGCTCGTTCTTGGCCGCCGCCGCGAACCACGGCGCGAAGAGACTCTGCCGTCCGCCGTAGACGCATCCCGGCCGGAGGACGCCGCCGTTTCCGCGCAGCACCAGCGCCTCGAGCTCCGGGCGCCAGGCCACGATGGGCAGAGGACGCACCGGCGTGGCCTCGTCCGCGGGGCCGTTGCCGAGGACCCACACGCCGGAGGTGTAGAGCGTGTAGGCGTTGCGGGCCAGGAACGTCTCCAGGGCGGTGCGGCTCGGACCGGCCGGATCGCCTGACGGCTGCGCCGCCTGGACGAAAGCGTCGACACCGTCGAGCGCCCCTGACGCAGCCAGCGCCGGCAGCGACTGCAGATCGCCGCGCACGAGCGTCACACCGAGGCGGTCAAGACGGCTCGTGTCCCCCTCCGCGCGGACCAGCGCCAGTACGTCATGCTCGCGCGCCCGCAACGCCGCCGCGACCGCACTGCCGATGTATCCCGTAGCACCCGTGAGGAAGACTCGCATGGCGGCGGATGATAGCAATTCGCTGGTCGCTGTTCGCTGGTCGCTGATCGCTGGTCGCTGGTCGCTGGTCGCTGATCGCTGGTCGCTGATCGGGTTGCGGGGTTGCGAGATTGCGAGGGGTTACGGGGTTACGAGGTCGTTTCCCCGTAACCCCGCAACCTCGTAACCTCACCTCGTAACCTCCAAAACGAAAACGCGCAGCGTTTCCGCTGCGCGTTTTCCCGGACTGCGATGGGTGCCTGATTCAGCGCTTCTTGCCCATGGCGCGCTCGAAGGCGAGGGCCATGGCGCTCTTGCCGCCTTCGGACTCGGCGCGCTCTTCCTGGAACTTCACGTATTCGTCGCGTTCCGCGGCAGCCTTGGCCGCTTCGTGGGAGAGGGAGATGCGGCGGCGCTGGGCGTCCACGCTCATGACGCGGACGAGCAGCTTCTCGCCGGGGGCGTAGGCCTGCGACGGCTCCTGCCCCGGGGCGACGACGATCTCGGAGTTCGGGATGAGACCGGTCAGACCCGGCTCGAGCTGGACGAAGATTCCCGGCGCGCCGCCATGATCGACGACGCCTTCCACGACCCGGCCGATGCCGTACTTCTGGGAGGCGTTCTCCCACGGGTCGGTAGTGGCCACTTCGCGGAGGGAGAGGGAGAGACGCTTGCGGGAGGGATCGACTTCGCGTACCCAGCCGTTGACGTGCGAGCCGATGGCCACGCCCGTGTCGCCCTGCTTCACCCCGAACGGGAGCTGCGAGAAGTGCACGAGGCCGTCCACACCCGGCTCGACCTCGACGAAGAGGCCGAAGTCCGTGGAGCGGAGGATCCGGCCGCTGAACGTCGTGCCGGCCGGATAACGCTCGCCGATGTCGCCCCAGGGCTCCGCCTCCTGTTCCTCACTGGCGACGAGGTTGCGCTGGCCCTCGTTCTCGACTTTGAGGCCCTTGACCTGGACCGGCTGGCCGACTGCGTCGACATCCTTCGGATTCGTCACCCGGCGGCGGCTCATTTCCGATACGTGCAGCAGACCGTCCACCCCGCCGAGGTCGACGAAGGCGCCGAACGGCGTGATGGTCTTGACCATGCCGGTCAGCTCGGCGCCCGGCACGATGGCCCGGCGCGTCTCTTCGGCGCGTGCCGCGGCCGCTTCCTTCAGCAGGGCGGCGCGGGAGACGACGATGCGGCGGCCGTCATCGGAAAGCTCGGTGACGCGGAACTCGTGCGTCTGGTTGAGGAAGGCTTCCGCATCCTCGATCTTGCCGAGGGCGATCTGCGAGAGCGGACAGAAGGCGCGGACGCCGGCGATGCTGACGTCGAACCCGCCCTTGTTGCGGCCCGTGACCTTGCCTTCGACGGGGAGGCGGTTCTCGAAAGCCAGCCGGAGCTGCTCGAGTGTCGCCTTTCCCTTGAGCATCTTGCGGGAGATGCGCATCTCGGGCTGCGTCTTGACGACGGTGCCTTCCACGATGTCGCCGATATCGAGCCCATCGAGCTCGGCCGCGTCCATGACGGCCTCGGACGGTCCACCGTAAGAGATGAACGCGTCTTCGCCGGAGATGGAGACGATCTGCCCCTTGAGCAGTTCGCCCTGTTCCGGAGTCTTGAAATTCAGACTCGCCTCGAATGCCTCGGCGTCCATGGTGGCCGCCTCGGCGATTTCCTTCGTCTGGGTCATGGGAGTGCTTCGTTCCTTTTTTTGATTGCGTCTCGCTCGGGAGATCGGCTGGGGTGCGTATCTTACTCGAAAGAGGAGACGCGGGAAACCGGGGCAACGTGGGTCGGAGGGCGTTTGTTCCGTGAAAGTTTTCGGGACGCCGGGAGGGAGGGCGGGCGGGCCGGAAGGGCGAAGGGCGGGCTGACACGCGGGCGGTGTAGGGCGCGACTGCGTCGCGCCGAACCCCCGGGGGCGGGCGGGCCGGATCTGGCCTAGCGGCAGAACCGAATCAGGAATGAAGGATGAGGAGGAGTAACTCCGGCCCTTCCAGCCTTTCCGCCTTCCAGCCTTTCCGCCTTCCTCGAAGCTCCCGGCACGAAAAAAAACACGAAAAGCCTCTTGCCGCGCGCGCAGCGCGAACCTACATTGAGACTCCCGTCCCACCGGATGCCCCATGGCGGCTGTCAACGGTGCGAGGGGACGCGGAGAGCGGCGATGGAGCTCGATGCACGGCAATGCGAATGCCCCGAGCGGCTGTCAACGCATTGCGCCTCGTCCCGCGAGGCACGGATCGCCGGGACGGTCGGTTCGGATGCCCTCTGGTGGCTGTCAACGAACCGAGGATGGGCCCGCGGGACCAGAGAACCGCGGGCCTCTTTGCTTCTCCCCGATACCCCCGCGCACCGCCTTCACCCTTCATTCTCTGATTCTGCACCCCCCACCCACGGGGTTTCGGCACGACGCAGTCGTGCCCTCGGCACGACGCAGTCGTGCCCTACGCCCCCTGCGCGTCCGCTTCGCCTTCGCCCTTCGCCCTTCATCCTTCGCCCTTCGCCCTTTATCCTTTCTCCATGCACATCCGACCCGCCGCCGCGGAGGACGCTGAGCACCTCGCGGAGCTCCTGACCGAGTTGGACTACCCAAGCACGCCAGCGGAAGCACGAGCACGCCTGACGAAGTTTCACGGACGCGACGACTGCTGCGCGCTGGTTGCTGCCAACGACGAGGGCCGCCCTGTGGCGCTGGCGAGCGCCCAGGTGTATCCGTCGCTGGAACGCGACGCGCCGAGCGGAACGATCACAGCATTCGTGGTCTCGAGGAGCGCACGCCGGAGCGGAGTGGGCCGAAGGCTCGTCGCCGCCATCGAGAGCTACCTGCGCGAGCGCGGCTGCGTGCGTGTCACCGTCGGCTCGCAGATCCGGCGGACCGACGCCCATGCCTTCTACGAGGCGCTCGGCTATGCGCGCAGCGGTTACCGTTTCGCACGTATGCTGGTCGCCATGGCCCTGCTCATCTTCGCCGCTGTCCTCGGCTCGAAGGCGCACGCCGCTCCTCCCCTGCACGTCGATCACATCATCCTCGGCGTCTCGAATCTCGACGCCGGGGTCCGCGAATTTGAATCGCTCACCGGCGTGCGCGCGGTGTTCGGCGGGAAGCATCCCGGCCGCGGTACGCAGAACGCCCTCGTGTCCCTCGGGCCGGAGACCTACCTGGAGATCATGGCGCCGCAGGCGGACGCGAAGCTGGAAGGCGACTTCGCCGCGATCGCGAAGCTCGAGCACCTCACGCCCGTCGGCTTCGCCATCTTCGCACCCGACGTCGAGGCCGCACGCGCCCAGCTCGCCCGCAGCGGCGTGACGACGAGCGATCCGCAGCCGGGATCGCGGGCCACCCCCTCGGGCGCCGTTCTGCACTGGACGACGTTCGGTATCCTCGAGCCGAAGCTCGGCATCGTTCCCTTCTTGATCCGCTGGGAGGATCTCTCCGTCCATCCGGCCAGGACCTCGCCCGGCGGCTGCTCGCTGGCGGCGCTCGACCTCACTGCTCCCTCCGCGGCCGATGCCGCCAAGCTGCAGCTCGCGCCCGTCATCCACACCCACACGGGACAGGAGGCGCTGGCTTTCACGTTACGCTGCGGCGAACGAACCATTCACTTCCCGCGGTAGCATCCACCCACCATGATGACGCGCGTGTATCTCATCCGCCACGGATCGACCGAGCTCTCGGCGGAGGACCGCTTCGCCGGAGCGATCAACGTCAATCTCTCCGACGAGGGCCGCAACCAGGCCCGCCTCCTCGGCGAACGGCTGGCGGGCGAGTCGATCGCCGCCGTCTATGCCAGCCCGCTGCAGCGTACGGTCGACACGGCGAGCCTCATCGCCGCGCCGCACAAGCTGGAAGTGAACCGCGTCGACGGGCTCCGCGAGATCGCCCACGGCCGCTGGGAGGGCAAGACCCGCGCCGAGGTGGAGAAGGAGTTCCCGGCGGAATACAAGCGGTACGAGCACGATCCCTTCACCTCCGCGCCGGAGGGAGGCGAGAGCGGACTGCAGGTCACGGCGCGCGCGCTGCCCGCGCTGCTGCAGCTCGTCGAGAAGCACGGCGATGCGCGGCTGATCGTCGTCTCGCACAAGGCCACCATCCGCCTCATCCTCAGCTCGATGCTCGGCTTCGATCCGCGCAAGTACCGCGACCGCCTCGACCAGAGCCCCTGCGCGCTCAACATCCTCGACTTCAAGGACGTCACCCACGCGCGCCTCACGCTTTTCAACGACACCTCGCACTACATGCCCGACGTGCCCGGCCTGCCCAGCGGACGGTTGTCGAAGGTGTGGGGGCCGGCGGATGGAGAGAAGACGAGTGGTTAGTGGGTAGTGGTTAAGGCAGGGCTGCGCTCTCATTTCCCGCTGCTTTCCCGTCATGTAAACGGTTTCGTGACTCCCGTCACGGCGTGGCGGCCGTTGCCTCCCCACATTGCGCGAGTCTCCGCGACTCCCCTGCGGTCCTTTCAACGCAATCTAAGGAGTGTTTGCCATGACACCGTCCCAGATCGAACTGGTGCAGACTTCGTTTGACCTCGTGCTGCCGCTGGCCGATGAAGCCGCGGCGGCGTTTTACTCGCGTCTCTTCAAGCTCGACTCCTCGCTCCGCCCGCTCTTCACCGGAGACATGCGGCAGCAGGGAAAGAAGCTGATGGACATGCTGGCCACCGTCGTGCGCAATCTCAATACGCTCGATCGCATCCTTCCCGCCGTGCGCGCGCTCGGCCAGCGCCACGTCGCCTACGGCGTGCGCGAGGAGCACTACGATCTCGTCGGCGCCGCGCTCCTCTGGACGCTCGAACAGGCCCTCGGCCAGGCCTGGACCGTGGAGCTGGCCTGCGCCTGGGTCACCGCCTACACATTCCTGGCTCGTACCATGAAATCCGCCGCCGCGGAGATCGCAGCTGTAGCCGTGTAGAGTCGACTCGGCACTCGGCACTCGGCACTAAGCACTCGGCAATGCACCGTATACTCTGCCCGAGTGCGCATCCTCATCGCTGACGATCACTCCCTCTTTCGCGACGGTCTCCGCAGCCTGCTCGTGGCGCAGGGCCACGAGGTCATCGGCGAAGCGCGCAACGGACGCGAGGCGGTCGAGCTGGCGAAGTCTCTCCGCCCCGACATCGTGCTGATGGATCTCTCCATGCCGGAGGTGGACGGCCTCACCGCCACCCGCACGCTGACCTCGGAGATTCCGGATGTGAAGATCATCATCCTCACGGCCTCCGAGGATCAGGCCTCGCTCTTCGACGCCATCAAGGCCGGCGCGCAGGGATACCTGCTGAAGAACCTGGAGGCGGACGACTTCTTCTCGCTCCTGGAGCGTGCCAGCCACGGCGAGCCGGCGCTCACCCCGTCGCTGGCGCGCAAGCTGCTCCAGGAGTTCGCCCGCCCCGCCGAGGCGGCCGCCACCGAGCCGGCAACACCGGTGGAGGAGCTGACCAGCCGCGAGCGCGAAGTGCTCGAACTGATGGTCGAAGGGGTGACATCGAATCGCAAGCTCGCCAAACGTCTCGACGTCAGTGAAAACACGGTCAAGTTCCACGTGCGGAACATCCTCGACAAGCTCCGCCTGCACAACCGCGCCCAGGTCGTCGGCTACGCCCTGCGCAAGGGAATCATCGAGCCGCCGAAGGCGTGAAGTTGCTTGTTCGCTTATTCGCTTAATCGCTTAGTCGCTGTTCGCTGTTCTCTCTTCGCTCTCGCTGGTTGCTCTCTCTTCGCGTCGATAGGGTGTACACGCCACTTTGGGTTCCTATCACCCCATCGCCCCCGTTCCCCGACATAATGAACGGTGCGGAGGTACTCCATGGTGCGCACGTTCGTCGTTGCACTCTTCACTTCACTACTCCTCGCCTCCGCTGCCTTCGCGCAGCAGAAGAGCGAGTTTTCCGTCTTTCTGAGCGACGTCGCGGGCACGTCGGACTCGCATGAGCGCCAACACTGGGTGGGCGGCGCCGGCGCGGCGTACACCCTGAAGTTCACGCCGCGCTTCTCGGCGCAGCTCGCGGCCGCGATCGAGGAGCACCGCACCTATCCCTATCTCGTTCTCGGGCTGGGACAGATCGTGCTCGTGCCGCAGGTCCGCATCCGGACGTACCCCATCGACTTCACGGCCCGTTACCACTGGGCGAACGACAGCCGGTGGCAGCCGTACCTCGGTGCCGGGTTCCGCTATGTGGCCGCGCCTCACGTCGATCCCGGCTTCCGGTACCAGAACCACATGAACGCCGAGGTGTCCGGCGGCGTCGAGTTTCTCGTCCGCCCGTCGCTCGGCATCACGCTCGATGCGAAACAGCTCCTTGGCGATCGGGAGAATTACGACCCGCTGCTCAAGATCTCGGCGGGCGTCAATTTCCACTTCTGAGCGCGATCGAACAGCGATTAAGCGACTAAGCGATTAAGCGAATTCAGTACGCCACTCGCCGCGACGGCGGCGCCGGCACGAACGGGGCCACGCGCACGCGTGCGTCGACGGCCACGACGCCGTGCTCGAGGACTTTCAGCGGGTTGACGTCGAGCTCGCGGATCTCCGGGCAGAGCTGCAGCAGTGCGGAGAGGCGGAGAATGGCGTCGCGCAGCGCGGCCACGTCGGCCGGCGGCGCGCCGCGGAAGCCGCGCAGCAGTTTCGAGTAGCGAGCCTGCTCGATCATGTCCGCGGCGTCCGTGTCCGTCAGCGGGTGAATGCGGAAGACGACGTCCGCCAGCACCTCGACGAGCGTCCCGCCGGCGCCGTAGGCGACGATGTGGCCGAAGGTCGGGTCCTCCGTCGCCCCGAGCATCACCTCCACCCCGCCGCCGGCCATCTGCTGCACGACCGCGCCGGTCATGCGGTCGCCGAGGCGTGACTTCATCTCCTGGAAAGCCTCCACGATCGCCCGCGGCTCGGTCAGCCCGAGGCGGACGCCGCCCACATCCGACTTGTGCAGCAGCGACGGCCCGTTCACCTTCAGCGCTACCGGACCGCCGATGGCCAGCGCCGCAGCAAGCGCTTCATCGGCCGTCGTCACCAGCTCCGTCTTGGGAATGGCGATCCCGGTGGCGCGGAGCAGTTCGCGAACCTCGTCCGGCTCGAGCCAGCCCTCCCGGCCGGCCACCAGCTCCCGCAACCGCGCGGCATCGATGTCCTCGAACCGCACCGTTCGTCCGGCGGGCCGTGCCCGCCAGGCGGCATAGCTCGCGGCGCGGGCCAGGGCCACGGCCGAGCGCTCCGGAAAGGGAAACGCCGGCACGGGCGCGAGCGACGCCGGCACGCCGCTGCGGCTCATGAACGTCGCCAGCAGCGTCTTCCCGCCGGCCTTGGCCGCTCCCTCGCGTATGGCCGTGGCCACGGGGAACGCATCGCCGGCCAGGACCGGGATGTAGATCACCAGGACGCTGTCGACCGCCTCGTCCGCGAACAGCAGCTCCAGCGACTTGCGGTATTGCTCGGCCGTGGCCGAGGCGATCATGTCGACGGGATTCCGCACGCTGGCTGCCGCCGGGAGGAACTCCTGCAGGCGCTCCACGGTGGCCGGCGAGAGCGTGGCCAGTTCCAGCCCGTTGGCCTCGCAGGCGTCCGCGGCCAGGATGGCCGGACCGCCGGCGTTGGTGAGGATGGCCACCCGCCGGCCGCGCGGCAGCGGCTGGTTGGCCAGCAGCGCCGCCACGTCGAACATCTCCTCGAGCGTGTCGGTGCGGATGATGCCGGCCTGCTTGAAGAGATCGCCGACGATGGCGTCGGCCGCGGCCAGTGCGCCGGTGTGCGACGAGGCGGCGCGCGCGCCGGCCGGCGAACGGCCGGCCTTCACGCAGACGATCGGCTTCTTCCGCCCCACCCGCCTGCAGATCTCGCCGAACTTCCGCGGATTGCCGAAGCTCTCCAGGTAGAGCAGGATGACATCGGTCTTTGGATCTTCCGCCCAGTACTGCACCAGGTCATTGCCGGAGACGTCGGCCTTGTTGCCCACGGAGATGAACGTCGAGAAGCCGATGTTCAGGGACCGCGCGTAGTCGAGCACGGCCAGGCCGAGGGCGCCGCTCTGGCTCGACATGGCCACGTTGCCCGACGGCGGAAAGACCGGCGCGAAGGTGGCGTGCATCCGCACGGCGTCATCGGTATTCAGCGCGCCCATGCAGTTCGGTCCGACCATCCGGATGCCCGCGGCGCGGACCTTCTCCAGGAGCCGCGTCTCCGCGGCGCGCCCTGCCTCCCCGGTCTCGCCGAAGCCCGCCGTGATAACGAGGATGGCCGCGACGCGCTTGGCGATGGCATCGTCGACGACCGCCTCCACGCGCGCGGCCGGGACGGTGACGATGGCCAGGTCGACCATTCCGGGGATGTCCTGCAGGCGGGCGTAGCACTCCACGGCCTTCGGATTCACGACGTACAGCTCGCCCCGGAAACCGGTGGTGCGGAGGTTGTGGACGATCTCGTTGCCGAGCTGCCCCGGCCTGCGGCTGGCGCCGACGACGGCGATGGCGCGCGGCGCGAGGATGGGTTGCATCGAGGCATGCGCCGCCTGCTGGGAGCGCACGGCCGCCGCGTCGGCGAACCGCTCACTGTCTTCGATGGGAAAGCTGACGAACACCGATCCGTCCGCCGACCGGCTGGTGACGTCGAAGCCGGAGCAAAGGAAGACGTCGAGCATGGGCTGGTTGACCGGCTGCGTCTCCGCCGTGAAGCGCTCGATGCCGTGCTCCCGCGCCGCAAGCGCGAGGCGCTGCAGCAGATGCGTGCCGATGCCGCAGCCCTGCGCCTCGTCGGCGATGGCGAAGGCCACCTCCGCATTGCGCGGCGTGCGCCGGGAGGCGAAGTAGTGCGCCACGGCGATGATGGCCCCGTTCATCTCCCCCACCACGCCGAACTCGCGGTCGTAGTCCACGGCCGCCGGCGAATACTTCGCCGCCCGCGCCGGCGTCACGGCGTCGAAGAAGCGCGAATGGAGGCTCTCCGGCGACAGGCGCGAGAAGAACGCCAGCAGCCGCTCGCGGTCCTCCTCCCGCACCGGACGCAGGCGCAGCGTCCGTCCGTTCCGCAGTACGACGTCGGCTTCGAGATGACTCGGGTACGTGAAGCTCACTAGGCCACCACCACGTGCTTTCCCGTCAGTTCCTGAACAAACCTGGCCAGGTCCTCATTCGAGAAGTCGTCCCAGCCGCGGCAGGAGTCGTGCTCCGACTGCTGCACGTCGCAGGCGAGGCCGGCCCGCCGCACGTCCTGGCGGGCCAGTTGCCATTCGTTGGCCAGGTCCTCCAGTTCGGCGCGGCTCGCTGTGGGGTGCTTGGTCACCAGCCAGGAGTACCGGGCCCGGAATTCGCGGTCGCCGTAGCGGGCAAAGCCGCGGCAGAAGATCTTCTGCTCCGCCGCCGCCTTGCAGACGCACGTCTCGTCGTCCACCTCCTTCATCAGCTCGGAGCGGAGGAGGTCGATGGCCTCCTGGCGGGTCACGTCGGGCAGGCCCGGCAACGTCTTCTTCATCACGGTGCTCATGGCGGTTCTCCTCACCAGTCACGATCGCTTCCGGCGTCCTTCCGCTCCGTGCCCGGCCGCACACGGGCCGGTGACGATCGTCATCCCCCCGCATGAGGAGAAGGATTTCACTGGCAGCATGCTGACTCCCATCGAACTGGAGATCGAGTTGTTCTGCCGCGGCATGCGCATCGAACCCTCCTGCCACACCGGAGACGACGCCCGCCGCATCAGCCGTACCTGCGCCGGCCTCGGCTCCGGTCTGGAGGTGGTCATTCCGGCCCGGCCCAAGGACATCTGGGTGAACGTCCCC
The DNA here is from genome assembly GCA_964650405.1 of uncultured Thermoanaerobaculia bacterium. Lineage (GTDB taxonomy): Bacteria > Acidobacteriota > Thermoanaerobaculia > Gp7-AA8 > Gp7-AA8 > CAZYTO01. The sequence continues at coordinate 12,730 of CAZYTO010000091.1, forward strand.
GTGGTCGAGCCGTTCGCGCAGCACTCCGTCTTCGCCCTCCGCCACCGCGGCGGCCGTTACTTCGTCTTCGACGGCCGGAGCGGCGCGCAGTATCCCGTCACCCTCCCGCCCGAGCCGGCGTGGTACTCGGGCCGGACCTCGTCGGGAATCCCCATGAGCCGCATCGGCGTGCTGCAGGGGAACTACCTCGGCATCTACGTCAGCAATCGCTGCCTGTACTGGACCTGGACGCCGAATCTGGCCTGCAAGTTCTGCACGACCGGCAAGAACGTCGGCGCGGCGGAGGAGTCGCGTAAGAAGGTCGAGGACGTCGTGGAGGTGGCCCGGGCCGCGCGCGAAGAGTCGGGCTCCTTCTTCACGCATTTCAACACCGGCTATCACTACGAAGACCGTGCCGACCGTGAAGTGATCCACGGCCTTCGCCAGTGCGAGCCCTTCGTCCGCGCCGTGCGCGAGGAGGTCGGCGGCTTCATCGGCGTGCAGGCCGTCCCCGTGCCCCGCGCCCAGTGGTTCGAATACGACGCGCTCATCGACGCCGGCACGGATCACTTCTCCTTCTGCTACGAGTTCGAGGATCCGAAAGTCTTCGCCGAGCTGTGTCCCGGCAAGGCCGCCACGGTCGGCCAGCACGCCTTCTTCGAGGCCATGGAGTACACGGCCAAGCGCCTCGGCAAAGGCCGCGTCAGCGGAGAGATCATCGCCGGCGTCGAGCCGCTGGAGGCGACCAAGCGCGGCATCGACCGGATCGTCGACGCCGGGGCCTTCCCCACCGTCTGTATCTTCCGCCCCACCCTCGGCAGCGAGATGGAATCGACTCCGCCGCCGAATCCCGAGGAGATGAAGGAAGTCTTCGCCTACCTCCACGAAGCCTGCCGCCGCGCCGGCCTCCCCGTCGGCATCCTCCCCATCGAAGTATCGCTGGTCGTACAGCCGGAGGAGACCGCAGGCCTGGTCGAGCCGAGCTTCCGCACTACGATCTACGAGGCGAAAAACTGGACCCTGTGCCAGCTCGCGAAGCCGTACATCGCCTGGAAGCTGCGGCCGCGAGGGCGCCGCGCGGAGGCGCAGGAAGGGCGAAGGTGACACAACTCCGCGTATGAAGAATGGCATGCCGAGTGTTGAATGGAGCATGAGGGCCAGGCGCCTCTCATCCCCGTGCAACAGTCGCCATCCCTCAGTCCCCCATCAACATTCCTTCGGTAACCGCCTTCCCTCGCCCTCCATCCTTCGCCCTGCACCATGCGGAGCTCGCCGCAGCCCGCTCGTGGAAATGATGGCCCCCAGCTTCCCGACAATGCTTGCGCTCTCGATAGTGAACAGATAGAGAGGGCGCATCCGCCTGCGGCGGTCGGACGAGAACGTTCGCAAGGCCAGATTCGGGAGACACCAGAGCGCGGCTCGCGTCTGGTCGAGCAGACGCACGATCAAGCCCAACGACGAGGTCGATCCGGCATCGCCCGCGTAGAGCGTGGACAGGAGAACCTCGCTGTGGCCATAGCGTCGATATTGGGAGAAGACCTCGCGCAGGCTGCTGCTGTGGCGGTGCAGGACGATCGCTTCCGGGACATCGACGACAGTCCCCTGCCGGCTGAGTTGCAGGCGCCAGCCGAAGTCGATGTCGCCGGCGGTCGAAAGATGCTCGTCGAAGAGACCGAGCGCGAAGAGCGTCTCGCGCCGGACCGCGGCATTCCCGGTGAGAAACGTCTTCAGCCCTCGCCGCTCCGGACGCGAGAAGGGCTTCGTTCGGGCGGCGAACTCTTCCCACAGAGTCTCCGGCGGTACGTCGCCGATGCTGCCGAGGACGGCGGCAACGGAAGGGGCCGAAAACGGAGCGACCATGCGCTCCAGCCAATCCAGCGCCGGCACGCAGTCGCCATCCGTCAGGGCGATGATCGTCCCCGAGGCCTGCCGGATCCCGCGATTGCGGGCCGCATACGCCGTACGGATGCCATGCTCCAACAGCAGCGTCACCGGATATCGCGCCACGATGGCCCGCGTGTCATCGGTCGAGCCGTTGTCGATGACGAGGATCTCCGTCAGCTCGCGCGGATACGTCTGGGCGAGCAACGCCTCGACACAACGTCCGATCATCGCAGCCTCGTTCAGCACCGGCACGACGACCGAGACCTGCGGCAGGCACTTGGTATGGCTCGTCTCGATGATTGGACTCCGAAAGCAGGCTGGAGTGTAAGCTCTCGAGCCGTCGCCCAAGTGACAATCATCACGCCCGCCCGCTCCACCAGTCACAACGCGGCGCGGCCGGCTTCCTAATAATCGGTCTCGCCATGGGCGACCGCCGACTCACCACCTTCATCGCGATGACACTCCTCGCGGTGGTCGCTTTTGCACCGTGCAGCCTGGGGTCCGGCGACGATGCGACTGGCAGGATGGCTGTGCAACCATGCAGCGCGCCTTCCTGCGGAATGGTGCGGCAGGCGACGAACGCGGCCACTACGACTCAGGCGCCCCTCCTCGCGCCGTCTCGCATGCCGCGCTCGTCCGCCTCCCCCTGCTGAACGCGGAAAAGCCTCGCCGCCGCGCGGTCCAAACTGGTCATGAGCGGTCCGATGGCCTTATTCTCACTTCCATCTCATCCCAGGAGACGGACATGCGCCCGAGACTTCTCGTCGTGGCAACTCTGCTGGTGTCCCTCTGCGCACTCGATGCAACGGCCGAAGACGGCGCACCCACCGTCGCCAATGCGGCCAAGGCGTCCCGGGCCAAGAGCGATCACGCCGCCTGCGCTGACCTGATCGACAGCGGCTTCCGCCCGGTGGCCAAACAGCGCAGCGAACGTTTCCTCGGCAAGGTTCAGCCGGACACGGCACAGTCCCGCGGCGGCGAGCGCGGCATGGCCATGCTCCCCTTCCCGTCGATCGACTGGCAGCAGTACTGGGGCACCGGCGACGCTTCCACGCTTTCCACCCACTTCGGTGCCGATCTCCCTATCGTCGGCGCGAACAGCCGCGGCATCTTCGGGGCCATGCTCGACCTCGAGTACCAGCGCATGGAGCTGATCAAGTTCAACCTCTTCGACAACGGCGGCACGTACCAGACGTACGTCGACGGAGAGAACGGCATCGCCGGGCCGGCCGTGCGGCGCTGGGCGTCGATGAAACTGCCGCCGGACGATCCGCACTACGCGGCCGTCGGCGGGGCCGCGGCCTGGCAAACCTGCAGCGGAGAGCTTATCCGCCATCGCGAGCTGACCGGCATCTGCAATGACATCCTGAACCCGGCCATGGGCTCGACCGGCATGCCGTTCGCCCGCAACGCCCAGTTCGAGGCCACCTTCCCCGACCTGGCCCGTAACGAGCTCGCCCGAAACCGCCACGGCGACCGCCTCGGCCCCCTCACGCCCGACCCCCAGGTCCTCAGCCGCGTCCTCTTCACCCGCAGCTCCTCCGCCGATCACGACTGCGCACCCGACTACACGAAGCTCTCCTGGCCGAACGACCTGCTCCCCGCCACGACGAACTGCGACTACAAGAAGGCGCCGTTCTTCAACGTCCTGGCCGCCTTCTGGATCCAGTTCATGACTCACGACTGGTTCTCGCACCTCGACGAAGGAGAGAACGACACGGCGCAGCTCACGAAGATGGGCTGCGCGCGCCAGCTCGTCGGCGGCAGGTATGTCGAGCTGACGCCGGAGCAGGTGGCGAAGTACGGCTGTCGGCCGGACGACGTCATCGACACGACCCTGCTCAGGGACCGCACCGACCCGGCCACGTTCCGTAGCGGCGGCCGCGAGTACCTCACCCGCGCCTACCGCACGACGCGCAACCTCAATACGGCCTGGTGGGACGCCTCCCAGATCTACGGTTACAGCGAGCGCCCCCGGGCCCGGGGTAAGCCCGACCCGGAGGACCCCGCAAAGCGCCAAATTGACCCCCGTGCCGGCCCGCAGTTCGCGAAACAGCACGAAAGCCATAGCGGTGACG
>CAZYTO010000091.1:16680-18543 GCA_964650405.1 uncultured Thermoanaerobaculia bacterium
GGTATAGCCGAGCGTACCCGCGCCTGGGAGAAGCTCGACACCAGGTATAACGCAAACCTGCAGTGAATCGACGTGGACGGCCGCGAAGCGGAAGACGACGCGCAGGGCTACCTGCCCGTGTTCGCCGGCGGCGACCCGATCCTTCCGCAGTGGAGCGGGCAGGAAGCGACGGCCTTTCCCGACAACTGGTCGATCGGCATGAGCTTCTACTCGAACCTTTTCGCCCGCGAGCACAACCTCTTCGTCGACGAGTTCCGCCGTCGCGCCGCGCGCGATCCGAACGGCGACTCCGGCCTGCGCGATCCGCAGCAGCCCGCGGCCGTCATTCACAACAAGGACGTCAGTGACGACGAGCTGTTCGAAGCGGCCCGCCTCGTCGTGGCCGCGGAGATCGCCAAGATCCACACCATCGAGTGGACGCCTCAGCTCCTCTACGACGAGCCGCTCTTCACCGCCATGAACGCGAACTGGAACGGGCTGTTCGCAAACAACAGGCTGCTCCAGCGCGTCTCCGGCGAGCTGGCGGACCGCTTCAAGAAGGCCCAGGACCCGAAGTACAGCAACGACTTCTACTCCGTCTTCGCCTCAGGCGCCGGCATCGTCGGTCTCGGCGCGCACAAGACCACCGGCCATCTGTGGTGGCGCCGCGACAACTGGACGTTCGCCGACGCCAACAGCGGCACGAACCATTTCGGGTCCCCGTTCAACTTCCCCGAGGAGTTCGTGACCGTCTATCGCCTCCACCCGCTCGTCCCCGACCTCATCGACTACCGCGAGTGGACGAGCCCGAACGCCATCGCCGGAAAGGTCCCCGTCGCGGCGACGGTGCGCGGCAATGCCACGGCGGCCATGGAGCACCGCGGCCTGGCCAACTGGGCCCTCTCCATGGGCCGCCAGCGCCTCGGCCTGCTCACGCTCGGCAATCACCCCCGCTTCCTGCAGAACCTGACCATCCCCCGCCTCGGCGCGGAGAACCGCGTCGACGTGCTGGCGCTCGACCTCCTCCGCGACCGCGAGCACGGCGTGCCGCGCTTCAACGAGTTCCGCCGCCAGTACGGCCTGAAGACCCTCACCAGCTTCGACGACTTCCTCGATCCGTCGGCAACCGGTGCCGAGCTCGCATCCGAGAAGGCCTACATCGCCGACCTGCGCCGCTTCTACGGCACGCATCCCTGCGACGCGTCGAAAGTCATCACCGACGCGCAGGTAAACGACGACCACTCGCCCATCAACGACTGCCTCGGGCATCCGAATGGCTCGGTCGTGGACAACATCGAGGACGTCGATACTGTCGTCGGCTGGCTGTCGGAGTTCCGCCGCCCCCACGGCTTCGCCATCTCCGAGACGCAGTTCCAGGTCTTCATCCTCAACGCCTCCCGCCGCCTCTTCAGCGACCGCTTCTTCACCTCCAGCTTCCGCCCCGAGCTCTACACCTCGCTCGGCATCGAGTGGCTGACCAACAACGGCCCGAACGGCAAACAGTTCGAGCCCCAGGCGCAGAACGGCCACACCGTGGAAATCGCCCCGCTCAAACGAGTCCTCCTGCGCACCATGCCCGAGCTCCAGCCAGAGCTCTCCCACGTCATCAACGCCTTCGACCCCTGGGCCCGCGACCGCGGCACGTACTACACCCTGGCCTGGAAACCCCGCCCCGACGCGAAAGACGACCCCGCCTTCGCACCGCCGCCTCCGGCAGCGGCAGACGGAGGAGGGCATTGAGGTAAAGAGCGAAGGAGGAAGGGCGAAGGACGTTCGAACCGGTCGGATGGGCTACTGCGGAAGCGCGTGACGGGGTCGGGGGAGCGAGGGGGCGAGGGATCAAGCAAGGGGTGAGGGAGGGGGCGAGGGCGAGGATCGGGGGGG
>CAZYTO010000092.1:0-18358 GCA_964650405.1 uncultured Thermoanaerobaculia bacterium
GCTCGTGGCGGAGCGATTCTTCGACGAGTCCGGCGGCATGCAGCTCGTCATCCACTCACCGTTCGGCAGCCGCATCAACAAGGCCTGGGGACTGGCCCTGCGCAAGCGCTTCTGCCGGCAATTCAACTTCGAGCTGCAGGCCGCGGCTACCGAGGACGCCCTCCTTCTCTCCCTCGGTCCGCAGCATTCGTTCCCCCTGGCCGACGTCTTCCACTACCTCCATCCCGCCACGGCCCGCGACGTTCTGGTCCAGGCTTTCCTCGACGCGCCCGTCTTCCAGACGCGCTGGCGGTGGAACACGACCATCTCCCTGGCCGTGCCGCGCAACCGCAACGGCCGCAAGGTCGCCCCGCAACTGCAGCGGATGCTCGCCGACGACCTCATGGCCGCCGCGTTCCCCGACGCCGCGGCCTGCTTCGAGAACATCCCCGGCGACCGCCAGATCCCCGACCACCCGCTGGTCAACCAGGTCGTGCGCGACTGCCTCGAGGAAGCGATGGACTTCGACGGCCTCTCGTGCCTCCTCACCCGCATCCACGCAGGCGAGCTGGAGCTCGTGGCCCGCGACACGACCGAGCCCTCGCCGCTCTGTCACGAGATCCTCAATGCCCGTCCGTACGCGTTCCTCGACGACGCCCCGCTGGAAGAGCGGCGCACCCAGGCCGTCTACACGCGCCGCGCCGTCTCCAACGACCTCGGTACCCTGGACGCCGCCGCCATCGACCGCGTCCGCGACGAAGAGCGCCCCGACCCAAGAGACGCCGATGAACTGCACGACGCGCTGCTGACCGCAGGATTCCTGACGGAAGAAGAGGGGGGCGAGATCGAGCGGGGACTGTTCGAGAAACTCGTGGAACAAAGGCGAGCAGGTCTCCTCCGCCCAACTCCCGATCCATATCCTTCTCCCCGCCGCAGCGGGGAGAAGGTGCCCGAAGGGCGGATGAGGGGCGAACACGCAGGCGATGGCAACTGCGAAAAGGCAGCCGTCTGGCTGGCCGCCGAACGCCTCCCCGAATGGCTGGCCATCCATCCAGAGACGGTCACCACCTTCGCCGCCCCACTCTCCCGCGCCGCCCGCGCCTGGACCAGCGAGGAAGCGCTGGTGGAGCTCGTCCGCGGCCGGATGTCGATCCTCGGCCCGACCACCGCCGGGAAACTGGCGCAATCGATGTGGGTATCGGAGCGTGATGTGGATATGGCTCTGCTCAAACTCGAATCCGAAGGTGTCGTCCTCCGCGGCAACTTCGAGCAAGAGGCAGAACGAACAGCCCCTCATGCCTCATCACTCATGCCTCATGCCCCACTCAGCACTCGGCACTCAGCACTCAGCACTCGCGGCTGGTGCGACCGCCGCCTGTTGGCGCGCATCCACCGCTACACGCTCAACCGCCTCCGCGCCGAGATCGAGCCGGTGGGCGCGGCGGACTTCATGCGCTTCCTCTTCGTCTGGCAGCACGTCGCCCCGCAAGCCAGGCTGACCGGCGCGGACGGCTTGCAGCAGGTGCTGGCGCAGCTCGACGGCTTCGAGCTGGCCGCCGCGGCGTGGGAGAAGTCCGTCCTGCCCCTGCGCGTCGAGCGCTACGAACCGTCGCTGCTCGATACGCTGTCGCTGGCCGGCGAAATCGGCTGGGCGCGCCTCTCCGCCCCGGGCGGCAGCACACCCGTCGCCGCCACGCCCATCGCCCTCTTTCTGCGCGACCACGCCGCGACATGGCAGACGCTTAAGGGCCTACAGATTTCATCTCCCTCTCCCCGCCCAGGGCCAGCGCCGCAGCCCACGAATTCATCTCCCTCTCCCCGCTTGAAGCCAGCGCCGCAGACCACCGATTCATCTCCCTCTCCCCGCTTGCGGGGAGAGGGCCGGGGTGAGGGGCAGGAAGAACAGGACACCATGTTGAGCGAAAGCGCGCAGCGCGTGCTCGACCTCCTCCGCGCACGCGGCGCCTCCTTCGCCCGCGACCTGGGCGACAAAGACGCGCTGGCCGAGCTCGTTGCCGCCGGCCTCGTGACCTCCGATGGTTTCGCCGGCCTGCGCTCGCTCATCGGCACCGCCGGGAATGCCCGCCTCGCCGGCCGCTGGTCACTGCTGGCACCGGCGGAGACGGACGGCGATGCGGCACTCTCCCGCGACGACGTCGTCGAGCTGCAGGCACGCGTGCTCCTCCGCCGCTACGGTGTCGTCTGCCGCCGCCTCCTCACCCGCGAGTCGAACGCCGCCCCCTGGCGCGACCTGGCCCGGGTCTACCGCCGCCTCGAAGCCCGCGGAGAGATCCGCGGCGGCCGTTTCATCCACGGCCTCTCCGGCGAACAGTTCGCGTTGCCAGAAGCCGTCGAGCGCCTCCGCGAGCTTCGCCGCACCCCGCCCGACGGCCGCGTCATCGTTCTCAGCGCGGCCGATCCCCTCAACCTCACCGGCATCCTCACCACCGGCGAGCGCGTCCGCGCCATTGCCTCGAACCGCATCGCCTTCCGCGACGGCATCGCCGTCTCCGTCATGGAAGGCGACATGCTGCGGTCGCTGGTCGAACGCGGGCACGATGACGCCGCCGCCGACCTGGACATTGCTGCAGCCCTCGCCGGCCGCCGGGTGGCGGTGGCGGAGGGGTGGGTGGGGCGGGTATGACCAGGACCAGCGTTCCGGGGCTTTGCACCTAAAGTCGGTTCGGAGCCTGATCCCCAAGGCTGGAAGGCTGAAAGGCTGAAAGGGCCAGAGGCAGCGCCGGGTTTCCTTGCAGCCTTTCAGCCTTCATTGTTGCGCCGAGACCGATGCTTCTGACTTTAGGTTCAAGCCGCGTTCCGGAGGAGAGTGTCCAATGCATCTATCCGCAGCCTTCCGTAGGCTCCCCGGCCGCGGTTGATGTAGGGTGGTAGAAGGGATCGTTGTGATTCTCTTCGTATTCGCCCACCAGGATGACGAGGTCGCGGCGGCGCGGAGCATCCGCGCCAACCGCGACGTGGCCTGCGTCTATCTCACCGACGGCGCCTTGCGCGTTCCCGCCGAGCGGCGCAACGCCGAGAGCCTGGCCGCGCTGGCCGAGCTGGGCGTTCCGGCGGGGAACGTGGCCTTTCTCTCCATCGCCCATGACGGTCAACTGGTTGACCATCTCGAGGAAGCCCTGGCAGCGGTCGAGGCCCGCTTCGCCGGTCTCCCCGTCACGGGTGTCGGCCTGCTGGCGTGGGAGGGAGGGCACCAGGACCACGACGCCGCGCACCTGGTCGGCCTGGCCTTCGCCCAGCGGCGCGGCATCGACGCCTTTGAGCACCCTCTCTACAGCCACGAGGGGAAGCTCCCGCGCGTGCTCAGGCCGGTCGGCGACGGCTGGTTCTCCGCGCGCATCGGGCGCCGCGACGCCTGGCGCATTCTCCGCTTGGCCCGTCACTACCGCTCGCAGCGGCGGACCTGGGCGGGCCTGCTGCCGGAAGCCTCGCTGCGGCTCCTCCTCCTGGGCCGCACCCACGTCCGCGCCGCCGACCCGCGCCGCCTCTTCACCGCCCCGCATCGGGGGCGCCTCATGTACGAGCGGCGCTTCCACGTCCCCTACGCGCGCTTCCGCTCCGCGGCCAGGCCGTTCGTCGAGCGGCACTTCGGCGAAGGGTAGTGTGGCTCTGCGTCTAACGACCGGTTCGCCGCTGGTAGATGAGCTTGAGGGCCAGGACGGTCACGGCAAGCACGAACGTAATGCTGTTTGCCAGGATGACGGGCACACTCGCGATCGCCACGCCGTAGATCGTCCATAGGAGGACGCCGGCGCAGAACACCGAATACATGATGCTGGAGATACCGGCAACCTGCCGCGTTCTCAGGATGTGAATCACTTGAGGTATGAACGACGCAGTCGTACATGCCGCGGCGGTCAGGCCGAAGAACGTAATCAATCCGCCGGACATCAGAAGGTCATCCTGCCTGGCCGTGACGGTCGGGTTTCGCGCATCGCGATTCAGGGTAACTCACGTTGACGCCTTCGCCGCCTCCCGTGCGTGCTGCCGACACCACCGCATGTCCGCCGTGCGCATCGGTCGCGTGAGGAAGAAGCCATGCATGAGGACGGCGCGGCTTGCCGCGGCCTGAGGAATTCTCGCTCCGCGCAAACCGCCACCCCACGGCACGCATGCCGCGAAAACATGGCTGGTCAACGACTTGTGACAAGTCTGCCCGGGTCTTCCGACGGCTGGCTTCTTGCATTCCTGGAAGCCGAGAGACTGGCCGCCACCGCTACGCGAGACCATGTCGATTCAACTGCCCGAGGATCTGTTCCGTGCCGTGTTGCGCGCAGCCCCGCAGCGGAGCGCTGTCGTCGACCGTTTCTCGAAAGCGATCATCGACGTCAGCGATGCCTTCCGCCGCGAGTTCCTGCGCACCGCCGCGTGGACGCTGTTCGATGCCGTCGACTTCACCCATCCCGAGCGGGTCGAGGCGCTCATCACACGCGGCAGCGGCACGGCATGGAATGCGGTCTACCGGCGCGGAGGCGTCGTGCGCGTGGCGAACGTGAGCTGCTACAGCGCCGAGTGTGACGGCGCGAGCTACGCCTACCTCGTGCTCGACGACGTGACGGAGCAGAACTACCTCAAGGCGGCCTTCGACGCCGTGCCGGATCCGCTCCTGATCGTCAGCTCGCAACGGACGCTCCTGTACGCCAATCGCGCCGCCGAGGAGCTGTTCGGCGACCTGTACTTCGGCGCCTCGGTGACGCCGCTGCTGCCGTTCGGCGCGCTCGAGGCCGGCCGCCGCGTGGAGGTTCGCGGCCAGCTTTACGTGACCGGCAGCATGCCCTTCCGTTTCGCCGGCGAGTCGGAGTCGTCGATGATCCTCACCCTCCGAAACGTGTCCGAGGAGGCCGAGCTGCTGCGACTGGCCACGCAGGACGCCCTGACCGGCGTCTACAACCTGCGTTACTTCGACGACATCCTGCAGAAAGAACCGGAGGGCAGTCTGGTCTTCATCGATCTCGACTACTTCAAGCCCATCAACGACGAGCTGGGACACGCCGCCGGCGACGCCGCCCTCATCTTCTTCACTGACCTCATCCGCGCCGGGCTCCGTTCCGCCGACGTCCTGGCCCGCCTCGGCGGCGACGAATTCGCCATCTACTTCCCCCGCCTTCCGCTCGACACGGCCATCGCCTCCCTCGACGCCATCTACCGCCGCCTGGCCCGCTCCCCCTTCCGCTACGACGGCGCCACCCGCACCTTCAGCGCTTCGTCCGGCGTGACCGCCACCGTCGCCGGCGACACCCCCGAAGCCCTGCGCAAACGCGCCGACTCCGCCCTCTACGAAGCAAAACGGCAGGGGAGAGCGCGGTGGGTGGTCACCAATGGCGAAGGATGAAGGGATGTGAAGGTCATGCCTCGCTGATCCTGCCGAGTGCACGGAGCTTGACGCGGCCTTCATCTGCCCGCAGAATTGGAGCATGCACTCCAATTCTGGACGCCGACCCCGATCCGGTGGCAGCGGTGAGCAGGCCGAGCCGCTGCAGGAGCGAAGCCGGGCCACGCGCGACCGCATCCTTCACGCGCTGGCCGGACTGCTCGAAACCGGGACCTTCGATCAGGTCAGCGTGGCCGAGCTCACAGCCAGAGCCCAATGCTCCATGAGCTCCTTCTACGCGCGCTTCCCGACTAAGGACGCCCTTCTGAACGCGTTCTACGACCGCTTTTTCGAAGTGTCGGCGCTCCAGATGCGCGCCGCGCTCTCGCGCATCCACGCGGCCGGCCCGGTCCCGGCCGATCGAATTCACATGCTGATCGAGTTCATCGTGCGGGCCTATCGCGGCCATCGCGGACTGCTTCGCTCCCTCATCCTCCACAGCCGGACGCATCCCGACGCGGGCTTCGGCGAACGAACCCGCACCTACAAGCGCCAGGTCTCGACGGAACTGCTGGCCGTCATCCGTGACGATGCTGGGCGTCCGCTCGATCGGGCCGGGCGGACGTCGACGGCCTTTGCGCTCTGGCTCGTGATCCAGGCCGTCGAACAGGTCATTCTGTTTGACGACCCTGTCGTCGGTGCGGGCCGGATGTCCGAGCGCCGCCTCGTCGAGGAATTGACGACGACTCTGAGGCAAGCCGTGGAAGGCTCAACGTCCGGAAGGAAGGCCCGGCGGCCCGGCGACGGGGCGTCCCGGGCAAAGGAAAGATAATGCGAAGCTCCACCTCATTTCGATCGGGTCATCCAGTCACACCAGCCTCGATGGCCGCGGCCTGCCTCCTTGTTTTGGTGTCCGCCGGCCGAACCTACGGGACAGAGCAGGGGACGGCCGCGCCGCCTGTTGTGCCGGTCATCTACGTCGATCAACCGAAGGGGATCGACCTGGCAGACTACGCCGCGACGTGGCCCGGGCTCGCCCCGTTGGTGAGTCGATTGAGGGAGGGACGGCGCGCAGAGGTGAAAGCGCAGCTCGTGCAGCTTGCCGCCGCACCTGCCGCCTCCGACGGCGCGTTGAATCTCCTGGCCCAGCTCGATCGCGAGGATGGTCACCTCGACTCCTCGGAGGCTTTGATCCAGCGAGCCATCACCGGGAGCCCGAAGCAGCATCGGCACTACTTTCAGCAGGCCATGACCTGTTTCGCGCGGCTGCTCCAGGCCTCCGGTCTGGGACGGTGGATCTGGCAGCAACGAACTCGCGACGCTTACCAGCGGGCCTTCGACCTCGATCCGGCGCCAGTCCCTTATCGCTACTACCTCGTCTACACGTTGCTGGAAACGCCCGCCTTTGCCGGCGGCGACAAGGAGAAGGCCCTTACCCTCGCCGATCAGGGAGTGCGCATGGGACAGAAAGAGTTCTATGTCGTCCGAGCCGATGTCCTGCGAAGGCGCGGAGAGAGAGCACTCGCTTTCAATGACTAAGACCGGGCCATGGCCGAAAGGGTCTTGAAGCTGACCTCATTTCTCGCGGCGGCATCCCTGGCTGTGGAGACGAAGCAGTGGTCCCGCGCGGAGCGCTACGCTCAGTGGGCGGTTCGATGCCGGCCCGGCAGCTCACGGGCCCACGAGAGCCTGGGGGACTACTACGCCGCCGTCGGCGACCGGCCGGGCGCCCTCGCCGCCTATGAAGGAGCTCTGCGCCTCGATCCGAAGTCGGAGAGTGTGCGAGTGAAGCTCGCCAAGGCGGGCATGGCTGCACCACATGGAGAGCGATAGCCGTTCGTTCACGGACCTGCCGCCCCGAGCTCTCAGCACCGGCCGCGCCCAGACACTCACATCCTACGACGAACGCGAAACGGAGGCTGCATGGACGAGTACACGACACCGGCCGGCACGAAGACCAGCGACCGCAGCATCCATTGGCAGGGGCACGTGATGCTCTTCCCCCGGCACGACCTCCCGCGTCGCGATCCCGCCGGGATCCGGCTGCTCGTCGTCTTTGTGATACTCGAGGGCGTCCTCGGTCCCCGGCTCTCCCTGCTGGCGTTGTGTCACCTCACCGTTCCGCCGCCCTGGCTGCGGATCCCGCTCATGCTTGCCGCGGCCCTCCTGGGAATCCGCTTCTTCGCCGCTGGGGCCTCTGGCCGGGGCTTCTCATCAGCAACCTCGCCTATACCTTCGGCCCGCTGCACTTCTACCATTTCGCGGGCGGAGTCTCGGCCATTCCCACCTTCGCCGCCATCTTTACCACCGGCCTCTTCTTCGGTTTGATGTATCACCGTTCCGGCAACCTCTGGCTCCCGGCGGTCTTTCACGGCATCGGGAACATGTATATCGACGGTACGCACTGACGGCCGCGACCCGTCTCACTTGATCTCCACCACGTCCTCCCCCCCTTTCGGATAGCGCGTCATCACCTCGGGATCGTGGCCGCGGTACAGGCGATGTTGCAGTCGCGCGCTCACGCTGAGGCGAGAGTCCACGTCAGCGCCGTCACCGCGGCTGTACACCGCGCGAGTTCGACCGGATCGACCTTGTCGAGCGTGTCGGCGGCGGAGTGGTGGACGTCGAAGTAGTGAAGGGGATCGGCGTTCAGGCCGAAGCCGGGGACGCCGCGGGCAACGAGGCGGGCGGTGTCGACGCCGGTGTGTTCCGCCCGCTCCAGTAGCGTGAACGAAGCGACGCGGCGCCGGAGCACAGTGAGCGCGTCGTCGCGGACGGTCGTCACGAAACCCAGCGGGGCGGCGGCGCCGGAGTCGCACTCGATGGCGGCGGCGTGGGGCTCGTGGCCGTGTGCGGCGTCGTAGGCGTGCGATCCGGTGCCGCTGAGCTCCTCGTTCATGAAGAGGACGCAGCGGATGGTCCGCTCCGGCGCGAGGCCGGCGTCCGTCATCGATTCACGAATGAGACGCATCGTTTCCATGATCATGGCCACCCCCGAGCCGTTGTCGACGGCGCCGGTGCCGAGGTCCCAGGAGTCGAGATGGGCGCCGAGGAGGACGATCTCGCGGCTCCGGCCGGGGATCTCCGCTACGACATTGGCCGACTCCACGTCCGGCTGCGTCGCGGATTCGAGCGCGAGCCGTACCTGCACGTCGTCGCCCCGCGCTAGGAGGCGATGCACGAGCAGTGCGTCCTCCGCGGTCAGCGCCGCCGCGGGGATCCTCGGCAGCTCCGGCGCATAGACGACGTTCCCCGTGTGCGGCGTGCGGAGCGAGGCGGAGCCGACCGAGTGCAGCAGGACGCCGGCGGCGCCGTGCGCCGCCGCGCGGCTGGCTCCGGCGCTGCGGAAGACGACTGCATCGCGGTACGCCTCCAGTGCGCGCCGGTCCCGGACGCGGTCCATGTCGATGGGATTGTGGAAGTAGACGACCTTGCCCGCCACATGCGGCCCGAGGTCGTCGAAGGACCGCGACTCGACGACGCCGGCCGTGACGGACGCCGCCACGCTCCCACCCATCGCGGTCAGTGTGAGCCGTTGGTCGTTGTGGGAGGGAAGTGACGCCGATTCCGCGCCGCGCACCCAGCGCGGCACAGTGACCGGCTCGTTGCGCACGTCGATGCCCCAGGAGCGGAAGCGCTCGGTCGTCCAGGCGACGGCGAGCGCCGCATTGGGCGAGCCGCAGGGACGCGGGCCGATATCGTCGGCCAGATGCGTGAGTACCTCCCAGGCGCCGCGGCTCTCGAGGGCCGCGGCCCTGAGGCGATCCGTGGCCGTCGGTGCGGGCGTTACATCGCGCACGCGATGCAGGCCGACGCCGACGGCCACGAAGAGGATGCCGGCAAGATCGCGGGTGCTCGGAACCTGCCGGAGGACGAGGAGGCCGATGAGAGTCGACCAGGCCGGCAGAAGCGAGAGCAGGAGCGCGAACGACGAGCGCGGCAGGCGGGCCATGGCCAATTGATCGCAGACGTAGGGAATGACCGAAGAGCAGAGGCCGACGCCGATGCCGGCCAGGAGGAGGGCTGGGTGGGTGAGTGCCGGCAGGGCGTCGCGGATGCCGATGGGGAGCGCCGTGACCGCGGCGATGAGCATGGCGGCACCGAGGCGGTCGATGCCTGCCGTTGCGCCGTCGCCGGCGATGCGGTGTCCGAGGACGATGTAGATGACGAAGAGGGCGCAGTTGGCAAACGCGTAGAGATAGCCAAGCGTGGCACCTTCGAAGCGGGCGTGCGTCAGCAGCCATCCTCCGCTGATGGCCAGCGCGAAGGCGGCCAGGTTGCGCGGCGTGCGTGCGCCGGCCGCGGCGAGGACGATCGGGCCGATGAACTCGATGGCGCCGACGGTGCTGAGCGGGAGCCGGGCGATCGCTTCGTAGAACGTAGAGTTCATCAGGCCGAGCGCTACCCCGAGGGCGGCCAGGAGCCAGCGCTGCCGCACCGTGAGCGTCGGAAAGATTCGCCACGGCTTGCGCCAGATCGCGAAGACTACGGCCGCGGTCGTAATGCGCAGCCACATCACCCCGAGGACGGCGACGTGGGCGAAGAGGAGCACGGCCAGGGCCGGGCCGAGGTAGTGAAAGATGGAGCTGATGAGGAAGAAAACGTGGGGCGGGATGCGATCGGCGAGGCGTTTGTCGTTGACCATCGCCGGTCATGCTACGATTCCGCCGCACGTAGATTACATGCATTTCTTAAGGTGCTGTCGTGCCATTGCCTAAACAATTAAGTAAGACGCAGTTACTTTCCTATGAGCCATCCGGCGCAGTCGCCGATCCCGTGAACCTGCGCATCCTCACCGAGCTGCAGACCAATCCGCGCCTGGCCATGACCGAGTTGGGGCGGCGAGTGGGGATGTCATCGCCCGCAGTGACCGAGCGCGTCCGGCGCCTGGAGGAGGGCGGCGTGATCCGCGGCTACCGCCTGGACCTCGATCCCGCAGCCCTCGGTCTCCCCATCGCCGCCTACGTCCGCATCCGTCCGAACCCTGGCCAATTGCCCCGCATTGCCGACCTGGCGCGCGAGATCCCCGAGGTCGTCGAATGCGACCGCGTGACGGGGGAGGACTGCTTCGTCATCAAGATTCACCTCCCGAACCTCGAACAGCTCGACCGCGTCCTCGACGCGTTTCTGGCGTACGGGACCACCACGACGTCGCTGATTCAGTCGTCGCCGGTAGCACGCCGGGCGGTACCGCTGCCGGCGGGGTAACAGCGCGCCGGGAATCGTGGCGCGGCGCCCCCGACCGACGGGGGACAGGGGCTGGCGCGAAGATCGTGGCTACTCGGCGTCCTGCGGTGCACGGCACGAAGCCTCCAGCTTCAGCCCCCTCGGCGCTACACTCCGCGCATGATGCTGCGTCGGATCGCTCCAGCTTTCGTACTCTTCGCGCTCCCCCTCTTCGCACAGAAGCCCAAGCCGTACATGGCCACCAACAAGCCGGCGCTGCCGGCGTCGCATTGGCTGGCGGTCACGGGCAAGCCGCTGGCCGCGACAGCGGGGGCGCTCACGTTTCAGAAGGGCGGCAACGCCGTGGACGCGGCGGTGGCCATGACCGCCGCGGCGTGCACGATGTGGGACACGCTGTCATGGGGTGGGGAGACGACGGCGCTGATCTACGACCCGCACACGAAGAAAGTGATCGGCATCAACGCCCTGGGCATGGCGCCGACGGGAGCGACGCCGGAGTTCTTCCGCGGCAAGGGATTGCACTATCCGCCGTCCGAGGGGCCGCTGGCCGCGGTGACGCCCGGGACGCCGGGAGGCCTGCTGACGATGCTCGCCGAGTACGGCAAGCTCTCGCTCAAAGACGTCCTGGCGCCGGCCATCGAGATGGCGGACGGCTACGCCATCGAGGCCCAGGCGGCGAACACGATCGAGTACGACAGGGAGAAGCTGCGGCAGTGGCCGTATTCGCGAAAGCTGTTTCTGGTGCACGAGAGGGCGAGCGGCGAGCGGGGGGCGGCGAGCGGGGAGCGGGGGGCAAGTTCCGACTCAGGTCCGACTCCTCGGCAGGATCGTGCCGCGGGCGAGGTGCGCGGTCCGCATGAAGGTCCGGAGCCTGGCGAGATCTTCCGGCAGGCCGATCTGGCGGCGACGCTGCGGAAGCTCGTCGAAACCGAGCAGCAGGCGCTCGCGGCGGGGAAGTCGCGCAAGGAAGCGATCTACGCGGCGTACGACCGTTTCTACAAAGGCGACATCGGGCAGGAGCTGGCCCGGGCCACGCAGGAGCAGGGCGGCCTGATCACGACGAATGACCTGGCCGCGTGGAGGGTACGCATCGAGGAACCGGTGAGTACGAGCTACCACGGCGTCGACGTCTACAAACTGCGGGAGTGGACGCAGGGGCCGGCCATGCTGCAGGCGCTGAACATCCTCGAGAACTTCGACCTGCGATCGATGGGCTACAACAGCGCGCCGTACATCAACACGGTCTACCAGGCCATGAGCCTCGCTTTCGCCGACCGCGACTTCTACTACGGCGATCCGGAGACGCCGCCGGCGGAGCCCATCCTCGGACTGCTGTCGAAGGACTATGCGAAGGTGCGGTCGCGGCTGATCGATCCGGCCCGCAATCACGCCGACTTCACGCCGGGCGATCCCTATCCTTTCCAGCGCTCCACGAATCCGTTCCTCAGGCAGCTCGAGGCGTGGCCGTCCACGGCGCACCAGCCGCGGCGGACGCAGGCGGCCGAGCTGGCTTTCCAGGACGGCTTCCTGGCGGGCACGACGTCCGTGGAGGCGGCGGACGCGGAAGGGTGGGTGGTGAGCGTCACGCCCAGCGGCGGCTGGCAGCCGGCCGTCGTCGCCGGTCACACAGGGGTCGGCCTGAGCGAGCGCATGGAGTCGTTCGTCACCGATCCGGCCGAAAGCCCGTTCAACGTCGTCGCGCCGGGTAAGCGGCCGCGCGTCACGCTCACGCCCACGCTGGCCCTGAAGGATGGTGCTCCGGTCCTCTGCTTCTCCGTGCAGGGAGGCGATACGCAGGATCAGAACCTGCTGCAGTTCTTTCTCGACATCGTCGACTTCGGGATGAACGTGCAGCAGGCCACCGAGGCGGCGAACTTCAATACCTACCAGGTCCGCAGCTCCTTCGGCCAGCACGAGTGGGAGCCGGGCAAGATCCTCCTTCACCCGAGCGTCACTGCCGCCACGCGCGAACAGCTCGCGAAGATGGGCTACATCACGGTGTTGGAGGAGAAGACCTCCGGCCCGATCAACGCCATCCAGCTCGACCGCGCCCACGGGACCATGCTGGGCGGGTCGAGCAACTACGGGGAGGACTATGGGATCGGCTGGTAGGCCGGGGAAAGACGGAATGGAGGCTGAAGGGCTGCCAGGGAACCCGTAGCGCCATGGTTCGCTTCCGCCCTTCAGCCCGGGTCGGCGGTCGGACAGATCTGTCCGCCCCTTTTCCCGCAACCGGCCCGTCACGGGACCGGTTGGTTGCCGGGCTGTGCATCCGTAGGTTTCCCGAGCCAGACCGACGTTTGCGTGTGGTCCACGATCTCGCCGTCGCGCGTCACCGTCACCGAAGTCTGAGCGCGCTCTCCGCTGCGATTGATGCGGACGCTGAACTGAACGTCGTAATCGCTGCCGTGGGCAGTTCTCACCCGGAACTCGCCTGGTGCGACGGTGAAATTGCTGATCGTGTTGACCAGGCGATATCGGTGATCCTTCCACTCCGACACGGTCATGGAGCACGTGAAGGTCCTGGGATCGCCCCACTGATAAGGATAGTGGGCCTGGTACGTCGGCTGGACACCGACCCACGTTTCGAACGTGGGCGACGGTTGCGAGAGGGACGGAACGAGCGTCGTGGCCGCCGCGAGGAGCGAAGCGATCAGCACAGTGCGCATGCACAACCTCCTACGCGGATCATTGTAGGACCGTCACCCCGCAACCCGAAGCACCCAGCCCCCGGCACTCGGCTCACTTCCCTACCTCGTGATGGTCGAAGCTGATGACGCGGATGAGCGTCCAGGCGCCGTCCTTCTTCTGCCAGAGCTGGATGAACTGTCCTTCGCCGACGGCCTCGGTGTCGTCATGGCCTGGATGATGGAAGCGGTGCGTGCCGACTTCCAGCGCGCCGTCTTTCATCGGATAGACCTGCAGCGTGGCCGGGAGCAGCTCGCGCGTGACCTTGCCGCAGATGTTCTTGCGCACGGCATCCACGAGGTCTTTCCTGCCGAGGGTAAGCCCACCGAGGTCGTGGTAGAACTCGACGTCGTCGGCGATGAGGGAACCGAACTTGTCGAGGTTGCAGCGGTCATACGCGGCGAACAGCTCGGCGTCGAGCTTCGCGATCGTGCGATAGAGCTCGCTGTCTCGGGGAGCGGGGTGGGGCGTCTGAGCGGCGGCAGCAAGCGGCAGGAGCGAGAGCAGCGTCAGCAGGAGAACTTTTTTCATGGCCCCTACTACGCGACCTGAGTTGGGTGGTTGCGCCATCGACGGATCAAAATGAAGAGCCGAATGTTTAGACCTCAGTGACTCAGCGACGCAGCGACCCGCTGCTGTAACGAAGTTGTGTGTCGTCACGCATGGTTGATCAGCTATCGTTCACACCCGAGGAGGACCGAATGCTGTCCACGTCACGTGCATTCCTGTCAGGAGTTTTCGCTGTCGCACTGGTTGCAGGCTGTGCGGCCGTTCGTCAGCAGAAGGCGGAAGCGGTCCGCGCCGATCAGGGGGAGTTCCACAACCTGCAGGTGCTTTCCCAGAACATCACCCATGATCAGCTCCTGGCCACGATGCGCATCTTTGCGCGGTCGCTGGGCGTCCGCTGCGATCACTGCCACGCCGCCGCGCCGGCGGGCTCGAAGGAGCGGCTCGATTTCGCCAGTGACTCGAAAGAGGAGAAGCGGACGGCGCGGACGATGATGCGCATGACGTCGCACGTGAACCTCCAGTACCTCTCGGAGCTGCACGACCCGACGGCGGCTGTGACCTGCTACACGTGCCATCGCGGCAAGACGGTGCCCGACGCAGTGCTCCCGGCCGAGGTCCCCACGGTGTCGTCAGAGCCGGGGCGGTGAGGATCGCTGTTCGTTGCTCGCTGCCAACGACCAACGAATCTAATCCACCCTTCGCAGCACGATCATCGAATGCGCTTCCAGGCGGCACTCCTCGCCGGCCCGGAGCTGGTGCTGCTCGCGCAGGTCGGGGATCAGCTTGTTCGTGTCGATCATGCGGATCCAGCGGCCGCCCCAGTCCCCCGCCGGCAGCCGGAACGAGATCGCTTCGTAGTGGGCGTTGAAGAGGATGTAGAAACTGTCATCGACGATCGGCTCGCCGCGCTCGTCGAGCGTGGGGATGGCCTTGCCGTTGAGGAAAACGCCCACCGTCCGGGCGAAGCCGTTCTGCCAGTCCTCGTCGGTCATCGGCTCGCCGTCCACACGGAACCAGCCGATGTCGCTCGCGTCCGCGCCGTGGAGCGGACGGCCGATGAACCAGCGGCGGCGCTGGAAGGTTGGATGCTCATGGCGGAAGTGGATGACTCGTGAGACGAAGGCCAGCAGCTCGCCGTCGGCGTGCTCCCAGTCGATCCAGGAGAGCTCGTTGTCCTGGCAGTAGGCGTTGTTGTTGCCCCGCTGCGTGCGGCCGATCTCGTCGCCCCCGGCCAGCATGGGCACCCCCACCGACAGCATCAGCGTGGTGAGGAAGTTGCGCGCCTGCCGTCCCCGCAGGGCGTTCACCTCTTCGCGGTCCGTGGGGCCCTCCTGGCCGCAGTTCCAGGAGCGGTTGTCGTTCGCGCCGTCGTTGTTGTTCTCGCCGTTGGCCTCGTTGTGCTTCTCGTTGTAGGAGACGAGGTCACGGAGGGTGAATCCGTCGTGCGCGGTGATGAAGTTGATCGAGGCGTAGGGGCGGCGGCCGGTGAGGGCGTAGAGGTCGTTGCTGCCGGTGAGGCGGTTGGCGAGCTCCGGCAGGGATTGATCGGTGCCCCGCCAGTAGTCGCGGACGACGTCGCGGTACTTGCCGTTCCACTCCGACCAGAGGGGAGGGAAGTTGCCGACCTGGTATCCCCCTTCGCCCACGTCCCACGGCTCGGCGATGAGCTTGACCTGGGAGATGACCGGGTCCTGCTGGATGATGTCGAAGAAGGCGCTGAGCCGGTCGACGTCGTGGAGCTCCCGGGCCAGGGTGGCGGCCAGGTCGAAGCGGAAGCCGTCCACGTGCATCTCCAGCACCCAGTAGCGCAGCGAGTCCATGATGAGCTGCAACACGTGGGGGTGGCGCATGTTCAGGCTGTTGCCGGTGCCCGTGTAGTCCATGTAGTACTGACGTTGACCATCCACCAGCCGGTAGTAGCCGCAGTTGTCGATGCCCTTCATCGACAGCATCGGGCCGAGGTGATTCCCCTCCGCGGTGTGGTTGTAGACCACGTCCAGGATCACTTCGATGCCCTCCGCGTGCAGGGTCTTCACCATGTGCTTGAGCTCCTGCACCTGCTGGCCGCGCGCGCCGGAGGCGGAGTAATCGTTGTGCGGAGCGAGGAAGCTGACGGAGTTGTAGCCCCAGTAGTTGCGGAGCCCCCGCTCCAGCAATTGAGCGTCGTGGACGAACTGGTGCACCGGCAGGAGCTCGATGGCCGTGATGCCCAGCGTATGCAGGTACTTGATGGCGGCGGGATGGGCGATGCCCGCGTACGTGCCCCGCAGCGCCTCGGGGATGGCCGGGTTCCGGCGGGTGAAGCCCTTGACGTGGACTTCGTAGATGATCGTCTCGTGCCACGGAGTGCGCGGGTGGCGGTCGTTTCCCCAGTCGAAGTAGGGGTTGATGACGACGGACTTGGGCATCTGTCCCGCCGAGTCGGCCTCGTTTTTCGGCCCCTCGGGGTCCGCGAAGTGATGGTCGAACACCGCTTCGCTCCACTGCACGTCGCCGTCGACGGCTTTGCCGTAAGGGTCGAGCAGCAGCTTGGCCGGGTTGCAGCGATGGCCGTTCCGCGGATCCCACGGCCCATGCACGCGATACCCGTAGCGCTGGCCCGGCCCCGCGTTCGGCAGGTACCCGTGCCAGATGAACCCGCTCATCTCCGGCAGGTCGACGCAGGTCTGCGCCCCTTCGTCGTCGAAGAGGCACAGCTCCACCCGCGCCGCCACCTCGGAAAAGAGCGAGAAGTTCGTGCCGCTCCCGTCGTAGGTCGCGCCCAGCGGGTAGGGGCTCCCCGGCCAGATCTTCACGCCCAGCACACTCGGCAATTGCCGTGCCGGACGGGAAGAGTGCCGAGTTCCGGGTGCCGAGTGCCGTGGACGTCCTCTCAGTCCTTCGTTCTCGGCACTCGGCACTCAGCACTCGGCACTTCCATTGCTTTTCCGAGGCGTATGAGACACCGCAACGCCGCGGATCGCCGGTCTACGTACCTGATCGTGATCGAGCAGGAGACGCTGGGGCCGGACGATCTTTGCAGTCTTTCCGGATACCTGTCGGGACTGGGGCTCCTCGACTGCGACGTGGTCGTGGTGGACGGCTCACCGTTGCCGTTGTTCGAGCGGAACCGCCGTTCGTTGCGCTGGGTCAGCCGCCACGTCGCCGCGAAGCCGAAGCACCGCGCGCCGGGCGGGCAGCTCGATCCGCTCCGTGCCGCGGCCGACCTGGCCGCGTGCGAGCAGGTGGTCATCGCCGACGTCAACGTCCGTTATTCGGAGGAGGCGCTGGCGGAGCTCAGCGACCTGCTCGAAGCGCATGAAGTCGTGGAGCCGCAGGACTACTTCGAGCCGCTGCCGTGGTGGAGCAGCATCGAAGCCGGCCGCATGCTGGTGCACCGCGGCATCGAGCCGATGCCGGATCACGGGGCGACGTTCGGCATCCGCCGCAGCGCCGTGCGCAGCCTGCGAACGATCGACTCGCTCTCGGCCACGTACGAAGACCAGGTGCGCCGCCTCGCAGCGGCGGGCGCCGAGGTGTACTCCGCGACCGGCGTCTTCGTCCGGCGCCTGCCGCCGCCGTTCGTGGACTGGCTCGACACGCGGCCCCGCCAGGCCGGCGACGACTTCTCCATGCCGGTGAAGACGGCGTTCTTCTTCTCCCTGATCCCCATGGCCCTGCTCCTGGCTGCCTTCGGCGGGCTGCGGGCCGCGGGCAGTTACGGAGGAATCCTGGCCTGCGGAGCACTGGCTCTGGCCGTCCGCGGACGCGCCGGTGCGGCGACGTTCTTTCCACTCCGGACCTGCCTCGCTGCGCCGCTTTGGGTGCTCGAGCGCGCGGTGAGCGTCTATTGGGCGCTCTTCCGCAGGCTTTACGGCATCCGCGCCGAGCCGCGCGGCGTGCCGGATGCGGACCGGGCACACCGGGTGGCCAGCGGCGAATGAAGTTGCGGAGCGGAGGAAGCCGGTAGCGGGCAACCCGCTCGCCGCGATCCGCTTGCTCGTCTACGTCGCCGCAGCCTACCCCGTTCGTCCGAACCTGCGCGGGCGCTTGGCTCTGGCTTCCGGGGTGATCTCATAGCGCCAGACGTTGTGATCGCCGTCGCAGATGAAGATTGCGCCGCCGGCCGCGATCGGCGTCTGCCAGTGAATGGGCCCGATGTTCTTGTCCTGCCATAACATCTGGCCGGTGCTTGCGTCGACCGCGTAGAGGCCGTTGGTCGAGGCGTAGAACAGCATGCCGTTCGTGAGCACGGGCGACGTGCCTCCCTCCGGCCGTGACCAGCGCTGGATGAGCGCGAGCGAGCCGTCTTCATGCTCCACCACCCCGAACGACAGCAGTGCGGCGTTGTTTGCAACGAAGATCGAGGTGATGCCGGCCGCCGCGTCCCGCCAGGCTACGGGGCGGGTGAGCACCCACGGCAACCCGCTGATCTTGGCCAGCTCCCCGCCAATGTGGCGCGGCCCGCCCTGGCCGCTCAGGTCCGCGAGATTCAGCAGGCGCAGCACACCGTCCTTGCCGATCTGCACGCCGAGGTGTGGATAGAGCTTCGACGTTTCCGTGGGAAGGATCTCGACGGCTGACGCGGAGAGGTCGAGGTCCTGATCGGTCAGTTCCTGATGTTCCTCGGGCGTGTAGCTGTCGAGGGGAACGCCGTCGTCGAGCGATCCGTCCGCCTTCAGGGCC
>CAZYTO010000093.1:0-18335 GCA_964650405.1 uncultured Thermoanaerobaculia bacterium
TCAAGCACGAGTGCGAGAAGCGCTCCGTCCCGCTCTTCTCCACGCCGGCCATGTCCTCGGTCACCATCAACCGCTGCACGTACTTTCTCGAAGAGAACATGGCCCCGAAGATCACCATGCACTCGGGGCTGCTCGACGTCTACGGCATCGGCGTGCTGCTGCTGGGCGACAGCGGGATCGGCAAGAGCGAGTGCGCGCTCGACCTGGTCTACCGCGGCCACCGCCTCATCGCCGACGACATGGTGGTCATCAAGCGCCACCCCAACGACGTGCTCCTGGGCTACTCGAACGACCTGCTGCGCCACCACATGGAGCTGCGCGGCATCGGCATCATCGACATCAAGGACCTCTTCGGCGTGGCCTCGACGCGCGACGTCAAGCCCATCGACCTGGTGGTGAAGCTGGAGAAGTGGGTGGAGGGGACGGAGTACGACCGTCTCGGCATCGCCGGCGAGACCTTCGAACTGCTGGGCGTCTCCAAGCCCTACGTCCGCCTGCCCGTGGCCTCGGGCCGCAACCTGGCCCTCCTCGTCGAGATCGCCGCCCGCAACCACCTCATGAAGCTGCAGGGCTACGACTCGGCCCGCGAGTTCACCCGCCGCATCGACGAGGAGATCGCCCGCCGCGCCGACGGCGGCGCCGCCCTGGACACGCTCCCTCCCTCCAACCACGAAGAGCGGGCCAGCTCCGAGTTGCGCAGCATCCACACGCGCACCCGCATGAACCCGGAGATCCTGAACCGGGTACGGCGGCAGAGGTAGCGCGGTTCATCCTGAGCGCGGGCGGGCGTGTTGGGCGGGAGCGAAGGATCTGGCGGCAACTGCGCTTCCTGATTCTGCCGGCTGATCAGTTGCCTCACGCGGAGGACGCGGAGAGGAGCCTCAACCCTCCGCGATCTCCGCGGGACCTATGTTTCGCCGCGCTGTGGGAGCGGCTCCGGATGAAGTCGCATGGCAATTGCCGCCAGATCCTTCGCTCCCGCCCGCCCGCCGCCCGCGCTCAGGATAAACTTCGAGTATGGCCACCCCCGAGTATCTCGTCATCATCACCGGCCTTTCCGGCTCGGGGAAGAGCTACGTGCAGTCGACGCTCGAGGACCTCGGGTTCTACTGTTGCGACAACCTGCCCATCGAGCTGATCGAGCCGTTCCTCCATGAGGTGGCCGAGCACCAGAACGCCACGCGGGTGGGCATCGTGGTGGACGTGCGCACGCACGACTTCGCCACGATCTTTCCGCATTTCTACCGCGAGCGCATCCAGAAGATCGTGCCGCACACGGTCCTCATCTTCCTCGAAGCCAGCGACGAGGTGCTGGCGCGCCGGTACTCGGAGACGCGGCGGCCGCATCCGCTGGCGAAAGGCACGCCCATCGTCGACGCCATCCGCAGCGAGCGGGCCGCGCTCACCGAGGTGAAGTCGCTGGCCAACCTGGTCCTGGACACGTCCCAGTTCTCCGTCCACGAACTGAAGGCCGAGGTGATGAAGCGCTTCAAGCTGCCGGGCTACGAAGTGTCCATGCTCGTCACCGTCATCACCTTCGGCTTCAAGTACAGCCTTCCGTACAACCTCGACCTCCTCTTCGACGTCCGCTTCCTGCCCAATCCGCACTTCATCGACGCCCTGCGGCCCAAGACCGGCCTGGACCCGGAGGTGAAGGAGTACCTGGAGATGCAGCCGGAGTACGGGCGCTTCTACGCCAAGCTGCACGACTTCGTCACGTACCTCCTCCCGGAGTACCAGCGGGAGATGAAGAGCTACCTGACCATCGGCGTCGGCTGCACGGGGGGCAAGCACCGCTCCGTCGCCATCGGCCAGCAGCTCGCCGACGACCTGCAACGGGAAGGTTGGACGGTGGAGATCGTGCACCGGGACTGCAAGCGGTAGCCTTCATGGATACTCCGCGTTCTCCGCGTGAGCCGACCTCACCCCTGCCCGCCCGCCCATGGGGGTTCGGCACGATGCAATCGTGCCCTACATTGGTCTTTTCGCAGGAGTTGATCGCAAGCGGAACCTTTTAGGCACGTTTTTCCGTCTCTTTGCTACGATATTCCATACGGCTAAAAAAGACGGCAATGGAAGTACATGGAGGAACGGCTTGAAGCGATTTGTCTCTCTCATCGCTCTTTCCCTCGCGTCTCTGTCTGTTTTCGCTCAGATTCCCCGAGTCAAGGCAACCGACCAACTGATCATGAACGATCAGGATGTTGACATCGGCCTCGTCGTTCAGGTCGGCAACACGAGAATGACGCTGAATGCACCTCACCTTGGTCCCGTATCCGCTCCCGGTCTGCCCAGCATCCTCCCAGCTCACGACGCTCGCGATCGTGACGAACTCGTCAGGTCGACTGCGGGAGCGATGTTTGCGAAGCTCGCGTATTCGAAGAAGGACTTTTTGGCGACCGTCAGTATCGGCGACGGTTTTCGGCTCGAACTCACCGACCCTGAAAATGGCAAGGTGACCGAGAGCCTGAAAGACCCGACGGGCAAAGTTCTCCATGCCAGTTTCGCAAGCGGAATGCTCGACCGCTCCGGTCGCGAGATGGGCCTCTCTCTCGATGTCGTCGCTTCAGAGCTGGGTCTCGGTGCCGACTGGCCGCAACAAGTAACCTTTTCCCGAACTGAAAACGGCCGTCTCACGACGGTGAACGACCATGCCGGAAACACTCTCCTTTACGTCTTGAACTATGGCAACGTCCGGGTCGCCTATCTTCCGGGCGGCAAGGCGCTCTTCTACGATCTTCCTCTCTCCACGGCTGCCTCGCCGCGTCCCTCCTACATGGAAACCGATCTTGGCGATAACCCCATGGGATTCATGACCGGCGTCGCGATGGAGCGCATTCAGATCACAGCCGGCGGCGGCGTCTGTGCCTACCTTCGCCGCGCAAGCGCCGGCGCGATCATGAGCTTCTGGGTGGCGCGCGACGCAAAGGGCCGCCCCGTCTATGGCTATCGCACTGCCGATCCGGACGGGAACGCACGCATCCAGTCGGCGCCATCTTCTTCGTCCGATCACGACCACGCCGCTCGGAGGCGTCTTCGGCCTGTAGAGCCGGAGTCCTTCTACAACTGCGGGTCCGAGACTACCTGCTCCACCTGTGACTACTGTGGCGCTGATGGCGGTCCGGGTACGGATTGCACAACGACCACTTACGTGTGCTGGTCGGATGATGGCGGCGGTGCTGGTGGAGACTTAAGCGGAGGCGGTTCGGGAGGAGGCGGTGGGTCCGGAAGCGTTGCAGCGGGCAACCAGGTCACTGGCGATCCTGTCCTTTCTGCGCACGTGAACATGGCGCTCTCGAACGCTCAGGGCAAGCTCCAAGACCTCAGTTCCAACTGCGTCCAGCAGATTCTCGGCCTTTCAGACGGGAACGGCCACACGCTCGGCCAAAACCTTGCGAACATGCCGAACGGCCCCTGGACGCCCTATACCTACATGACTCAGGTCCTCGGATATGTCAACGGCTACACCGCGGGCCAGTGCTCCAGTGCGAGCGCCTGGATGCAAGGTATCTTCCAGACGCAAGTCAACGTCTGTACCTCCTTCAGCAATCTCTCGACCGGCATGGGCGGCAATGCGCTCATCCACGAGTTCCTTCACTCGATCGGCCTGCCCGAGCTGCCCAAATACCCTTATGCCACGATGACGTCCGCTCAAATCACACAGTTCGTGACGAACGCCTGCGGTGCCAACTAAACGCGAGTGCTGGGAAGTGACCTGGAAGCGTCGGCCCTCGGGAATGGCTGCATGGGGCTGG
This sequence comes from uncultured Thermoanaerobaculia bacterium, assembly GCA_964650405.1. Classification (GTDB taxonomy): domain Bacteria; phylum Acidobacteriota; class Thermoanaerobaculia; order Gp7-AA8; family Gp7-AA8; genus CAZYTO01. Next base: position 3,756 of record CAZYTO010000093.1, read on the forward strand.
ACTACGGTTATGGTCCGGCGACGGAGCGCCGGAAGAGATCCGGGTGATACACGCGGTATGCCGCAGCGTTTCCGCGCGCACTCGATGTTTCCGCGACAGCCAGGGATCCTCACACAAAACACGAAACCATCGCCTTCTCCCCGCCGCAGCGGCTGAGCGGAGATGATGCGGTAGTTGGGATCGTTGGTCTCGTACTTCGGCACGGCGCATCGGAAAGAAGGTCCAACTTCCATGGGCACGATTGCATCGTGCCGAATTCCCGTCTGCACCGGTCGCCGGCGGACGTGTGCCTGGCGCGGCATGTGAGGGGTCTGTGGCGCCGGCCACGATGGCACCCGGGAGTCCGCGGCATGGCGATTGGAAATCGCCGTACGTCCGGCGGTCTATCCTTATAACGTTTCATTCGCGAAGGAACCAATGAGCCTTGCTGCCTGTACGAGGTCTCGTCATGCCTGACCGAAAGCCGGACCCCGGCGAGTTCGCTCCCCACCAGCGCCGCTACATCGACGCGGTGGAGGGCCCGATCCTCGACACCCTGAGCGCCCAGCGGCGCGAGGTCGAGCGGCTGCGGGCCGTCCCCGAGGCCGTGGCGGCGTTCCGCTACGCGGAGGGGAAGTGGAGCGTTCGGGAAGTCATCGGGCACCTGTCCGACGCCGAGCGGGTCTACGGATACCGGGCCCTGGCCATCGCCCGCGGCGACGCCACCGTTCCGAAGTACGACCCGGACGCCTACGTCGAGGCCGCCGGCTACGACGGGCGCAGCGTGGCCTCGCTGCTCGAGGAGCTCCTCGCCGTCCGGGAGTCGACGCTCCAGTTCTTCGCCAATGCCCCCGTGGCGGCGTGGTCGCGGCAGGCCGCGCTGGGCGGCAATCCCCTCTCCGTCCGGGCGCTGGCCTGGATCGCGGCCGGCCACGTCCGGCAGCACCTCGACGTGCTCCGTGACCGGTACGGGGTCGAAACCGGCGCGGACGTTCCCTTCCCGTCGGGGTAGGGAAGTGACGTCCTGCAGACACTCCCTGTTGTCATCTGATTCTTCCAGAACTATTGCATTCCGGAGGCCCTGTGACGAGCTTCGTTGAAGAGGACCACGAGCGTCGTCTGCTGGAAACGCTGGGCGACGGCAACCGCGAAGCCTTTTGGCCGTTGTGGCAGCAGTACCGGGAACAGATGTACGGAGTCTGCCTGCGGCAGATGAGCGGCATCCACGCCGATGCCGCCGACGCGGCCAGCCGGACGATGCTGGTGGCGTGGGAGAAACTGCCGCGCTCGGCACGCGAGATCCTGAGCGTGAAGGCCTGGCTGACGCGGCTCACCTGCAACGTCTGCTTCGACATGCACCGGGAGCGCCGGCGCCGCACCCGCGCTACCGACGCCTACAGCGTCGTGACGCAGACGGGTGTCCATCCCGCCACGCGCGACGTTCCCACGCCGGAACGTACGGCCATGTCGGCCGAGGCCTGCCAGGAGATCCGGGACGCCATCGCCGGGCTCCCCCCGGCGTTGCGTGACGCCGCGGAGCTCCGGTTCCTGCATGATCAGCCCTATGACGAGATCGCCCGCCGGGCGGAGATCTCCGAGGCCAACGCGCGCAAACGCGTGCAGCAGGCCCGGGAGATGCTCGCGGAACGGCTGGGCCGGGCCATCCGGCTGCGCTGTACGCGCCTGAACGACTCGCCGCGAAGCGCTACGGCTCGATCCACCGCGGCTCCGATGCCGTACCCCGATTGAAGGACACGACCCAGGCGCCTGCCGTCCCGATGCGATGGCCGGCGTCGAAACTGAGCGGCGGGGCGAAGGGAGTGTGAAGCTGGGCGGTGGAATTGAGCGCGTCGACCAGCGCCGCGCGCGAGAGCTCGCGTCCGGCGCGCCGGAGCGCGTCCGCCAGCAACGCCGCCGCGGCCAGCGCGGCCTGCCGGTGGGGTGAGATCGCCGAGGGCGATCCCGCCGAGGGCAACATCGGGAACGCCACCGTGGACGGCAGCGGATTATCGGCGCTGAAGACGATCGGTCCAGCCAACGGCGCCGGCACGAGCAGGCGCGGCTGCCTCGCGGCGGCGTTCTTCACCAGCGCCTCCAGGGCCGCGGGATCGCCGGCGAAGAGGATGCTCTGCGCGTCCTTCATTTCCGCGGTGAGCGCAATCCCGTCACGAGCCGCCTCCTCGCGCGCCGCGCGTTCCACGGCCGGAGCAGCGCCGCCTGCAATCCAGAGAGGACTCCTGCCTGCGTCGCGGACCAGGGCGCGCACCTGCTCCGGCAGGCCGCCAAAGAGGTCGAACACCAGCCGGTGGGACGCGCCGGCCGGCGACGGCGACAGGATCGCCAGCAGCGGCACGCCCGTCCGATCCGCCTCGGCTGCCAACGCTTCGTCATCCCCCGCCGGTTCGGCGATGACGGCCAGCGTGTCGCCCAATCCCCGCAATGCCGCCAGGCGATCGCCGGTGGCGGCCATGCGCAGCACGATGCGGCGGCCGAAGACGTTTCCACGGGCGTTGAAGGCGGCGGCCCAGCCTGCGAGCGCGTCCTGGGCCTCGGAGGAGGCGAGCACCCCGATGCTCACGGCGTCGTCGGAGACGCCGGGATCGTTCGCCTCCCCGAGCGTCCGGAGGTAGGCGAGCAAAGCCGCCGCATCCACGCGGGACAGTTGATAGCGCGGCATGACCTCGTTCAGCCGGTTTCCGGATGGATCGACTCCCATGGCGATGGCCCGCAGCAGGGCCCGCTCGTCGTACGGGCCGTGGCGCCGGCCGGAGGGGGCCGTGACGTCGTAAGGCCGGGTCAGCGTGGCATGCCGGATGTCGGGAGGAGCGACGCCGCCTTCCGGGCGACCGCAGCCGTCGGCGCCGTGGCAGGAAGCGCAGGGCGCGAGCGAGGCAGCCACCGGCGCGCGATCGGGTCCCATCGACGCCCGCACCTCGGCTCCTCCGCTCGTGCCGCGCTCGTAGATCTCGCGCCCGTTGCCGGCCGGCGGCGCGGCGGCGACGGCCAGGAGCAGCGCCAGCGCGGCGCGGTCAGCCGCGGTCATCGAGGACGCTCTGCACGACCTTGATCAACTCCTGCGGCGGGGCCAGACCGAAGGCTTTCTTCCAGAGCCCGGTGCGCAGGTTCCCGATGAAGAGGAGGTTGGAGTGATCGGTGCGCTCATTCACGGTCTGTCCCAGCTTGTGCAGCACCTGGGCGACGTTCTCTTTCGTCCCCGTCACCAGAACCAAGCCGGGCCGGGCCTTGAAGCGTTTCGCGTAGGCAGCCAGCCGGGCCGGCGTGTCGGTCTCGGGATCGACGGAGAGGGAGATGAGCAGCAGATCTTTCCCGGTGCGCTCACCGAACGCCTCCTGCATGGCCGCGTAGTTCTGGGCCATGAGCGGACAGGAGGCGTCGCACTGGGTGAAGAAGGTATTGATCACCACGACCCTTCCGCGCAGGAGGTCCGTGTACAGACGAACCGGTTCGCCGTTCTGGTTCACGAGCTCGATGTCGCCGAAGTATTTGTGTGCCGCCTCGCCCGGATCGCGCTGCGGCGGCGGTGTCGGACCATCGGCGGCCAGCGCCGCGCTGCACGCGATCGCCGTCCACAAGAGCAGAAGGGCTCGTCTCATCGTTCGTGTCATGGCTCGTCTCATTTGCGCGCCTCCTTCGCCGCGCGTATCTCCTCGATGGCGGCGGCGATCTGCGCGGGAGCCTGCAGTCCGTTGACGCGCGTCCACTTGCCCGCCGCATCGTTTCCGACGAGGAGCAGGGGAGAGTGCGTGGCCGGATCGCCCGACCAGGCGCGCAGGGCTTTCAGGAGGCGGGCGATGTCGTTCTTCGATCCGGTGACGAGCGTCCAGCCCGGCCGGCCGTGAAAGCGCTCGCTCCAGGCCCGCAGCCGCGGCGGCGTGTCGTTGGCCGGGTCGACCGTGATGGAGATCAGCCGCACGTCGTCCTGCCCGGCCAGGAGGGGCTGCAGCGCGGCCATGTGCGCGCCCAGCGGCGTGCAGATCGTCGTGCAACTGGTGAAGATGAAGCTGATGGCCACGACTTTGCCGTGCACGAGATCGCTGTAGAAGTGAAAGGCATGGCCGTTCTGGTCGACCACCGCGACGTCCGGAATGGTGAGCGGCGGCTCGGCGTCCGCGACCGCCGGTGCGGCTGCAAGCGCGCCAAGCAGGAGGAGCGCGGCGATCATCCGTGGGCCTCGATGGTCAGGACGCCGGCCTGGCTGAACCGGAGACCGGCGGAAGGGCATTCGGGATAGAGCATGTACGTCCCGGCCTCGGGCGAGACGAAGGTGAACGTGTATTCGCCGCCGCCCGCGGGTGTGAGGACATGGCGCTCCTGCCAGACGCCCGGAGAGAGCGAGACGAGAGCCTGCACGTCCTTGAGTCCGTCGCGGGGCTGCTTGTTCTGCGTGTCGCGCAGGCGAAGGCGCACGGTCACGGTCTCGCCCGCGCGCACCGAGCGCGGCACACTGACCGGCTCGATGAGCAGGGGAGGGCGGCGCTGCGCTTCGAGCCCGGCGTTCGGAGCGACGGCGACGTCGAGGCAGGCCACGATGCGGGGCGAGTCGACCAGCAGGGCGAAATCGTAGTCGCCGGGGCGCCCGAGGCGGACCGATGTCGTGTAAACGCCGGGCTTCCTCTCCCGCAGCGTACGATCGAAGACGAGCAGGGCACGCGGCTCGTGGCCGGCGTTTCCGAACGTCCCCATCGGCGCGGCCATCCCTTCCTTGTAATAGTAGATCGAGCGATCGGCCGCATTCGCCACGATGACGGCATTCTCCCCCGGTACCGGCACGACGCCGTCCGCCGGCGTCCGGGCGGCGCCGAACGGCTTCTGGCCCGCCGGAAAGTCCACCACCGGCACCGGGCTGCCTTCCTTCCCCAGCTCGGCCAACGGGATCATCTGCACGACTTCGCTCTTCTCCCGGCGGACATAGGCGAGCTGGCTGGTGAACGTCACCTCGAAGGGCCCGCCGTCGATGGCAGCTGTCTGCACGATGCGCCCGGACGTGACGTCGAGGATCTGCACGGTGTTGCCCGTACGGTTCGGGATGAAGCCGAAACGGCCGCCGGGCGAGAAGCGGATCCGGTCGATGCCCGGCTGCGTCTTCAGGCTGGCGCTGTGATGCGCGACGGGGTCGATCAGCGTGATCGTGCCGTCCGTTCCGGTCACTACCGCCTCGCCGCCCAGCGCCGACCACGAAACCGACGCCGGCCACGAGCCGCTGGCGATGTCCCCGGCCTTGCGGAACGAATGGACGTCGATGACGGACGTCGTGCCGGCCTTGCCGTTGGTGACAAAGACCCAGCGGTTGTCGCCGGACACGGCCAGGTCGTGCGGCCCGTCGCCGGTGGCCACGCGTGCCGCGATGCTCACGCCGTCGCGCCGGATGGCCGTGGCGCCGCCGGCGGTGGCCACCCAGATCAGCTCATCATCGGGCTGAGCGGCGATGCGCCGCGGTTCCGGGCCGGCGTCGATCTCGCGGAGGACGCGCCAGCGGGGGGTGTCGATGACCGCCACGCGGCCGGCGGCCGGCATCGAGACGAGCAGCAACTGCTGGTCGTCGGCCAGTGCCCAGTCGTCGCCTGCGCTCTTCAGTGGCAGCATGGCCAGCAACTGCGTCCCGCCGAAACTGAAGTGCGGGTCGACGACGGAGATCGTGGGATCGTCGTTGAGCACGATGACGTGGTAGACGTTGAGGTCGACCTCGGCGCGGCGGAAGACGTCTCCGGCCGTGAAGGTGGCCACCTTCTGCGTGCAGCGCTTCGAGGCCGCCTCGGGCTCGCCGGCGTGCCGCGCGCTCATCCACGCACTCGGAAACACTCCGCTCACCGGCGCGCCGCTCTTCTCGTCGGCGATCTTCACGGACACGGCCACTTCGTCGCCCTCGCGGAACGGGGCGCTGCTGCTCTCGCCGGCCGCGTGGCGCATGGTCAGCTCCACGGCTACGCCGCTGTCGGCAGTACGCCGCGTGATGACGGATTCCGCGGGCTTCTCGGCGCCCAGGGAGGTCAGCGCAAGGAGCGCCGGCAAAAGCAAAGATGAAGCATGAAGGATGAAGGATGAAGGCTTCATGACGAGAGCCCGGCGGAAAACCTTCATCCTTCATCCTTCATGCTTCATCCAGCGCACTCGTTACACCGACGACTCTTCGCGCCTTCTGCGAGACGTTTCGTGCCCCCCCATTGTGAAAATTCACACGTCGCGGCGGCCGAGCGTCTTCATGGCGAAAGATTCCATGAACGACGTAATTCTAGCGGCCTCGCTGACCGCGGCGGCCACGAAGGGGTTTCCTCTCCTCCCGCGCGCCGTGAGCTGGCTGGAAGTCCGCGCCGATCCGGCCGGCGATGCCGACCTGCGGTGGTTGCGGCATCGATTCAGCGGCACGTTGCTCTACACGCTCCGTTCGAGCCCGGAGTCCGGCCCGGTGCGCCGCGAGCGCCTGCTGCGTGCGGCCCGTGACGGCTGGGATCTCGTGGAGCTGGAACTCGACGACCTCGTCCCGGAGATCCTCGAGGCCATTCCGCCGCGGCGCCGCGTGCTGGCGTGGTACGGGCCTGCGGCGGGACTGGCGGCGCTGCGCGTGCGCTGGCGCCAGCTCGCGGAACACGAGGCGCGCCTCTACCGGCTGGTGCCGGCGGCGCGAACGTCGGCGGACGAGCTGGTGCCGTTGCAACTGCTCCGCGAGCTCGGCCGCAGCGACGTCGTCGCGTATGCCGAGGGAGAGCCGGCACTGTGGACGCGCGTGGTTGCGCCGCAGCTCGGGGCGCCCGTGGTCTTCGGCTCGACCGACGGGCAGACGCTGGACCACGGCATTCCCTCGGTGGCGCAACTCGTGGAGGACTACGGCTTCCCGTCGGTCCTTCCGGCCCGGGAGCTGTTCGCCATCGCCGGCGACCCGGTCTACCGCTCGCTCTCTCCGCGCCTGCACAACGCCGCCTTCCGCGCCGTCGGCCGGCATGCGCTCTACATCCCGTTTCATGTCCGGAAGTTCGAGCCGTTCTGGCGCGACATCGTGGAGAGCGGCGCGCTCGACGCTCTCGGTCTGCCGCTCAATGCCATCTGCGTCGTCTCCCCGCACAAGGAGATGGCCCTGGGCGCCGCGAAGGATCGCACGGCCGCCGTCCGGCGCGCGCACTCGTCGAACTTCTTCATCCGCAGCGCGGACGGCTGGACGGCCGATACCACTGACCCCGAGGGCGTCATCGTCACGCTCCAGGAGCGCGGCGTCGAGGTCCGAAGCCGTTCCGTGGCCGTGGTCGGTTGCGGGGGCTCGGGCCGGGCCGTGGCCGCCGCGTTCCACGCGGCCGGGGCGGACGTCACGCTGGTCAACCGCGGCTTCGAGCGCGGCTCGTTCGCCGTGCGGCTCCTCCATCTGCCGTTCCTGCCGCTGGCCGGGTTCTCCCCCCAGCGTTTCTCCATCGTCGTCAATGCCACGCCCGTGGGGCGCGACGGCATGACCACGCCCTTCGCGCTCGACGAGCTGCGCGATGACGCCGTGGTGGTCGACCTCGTCTACGGCCGTCAGGCCACGCCGCTCGTCGCCTCCCGCCGCGCCGCCGGCCTGCTGGCCATCGACGGGACCGAAGTGCTTCTGACCCAGGCCCGTGCGCAGTTTCGCCTCATGACCGGAGAAGAGATGCCCGACGGTGTGGCCCAGCAGGTTCTCGGCATCGACGCCGAGCCGGACCGCATCGCCGCGGCTTCCTGAAGGAGAGGGAACGTATGCAGGCAGCTCGAGCCCACGATGACGTCACCGCGCCCCCCGGCGCGCCGCCCCTCGACCTGGCGCCGCTGCTCGGCCGGTGGAACAAGACGAACGAGGCCGCGCAGTGGATCCGGCGCCTGAACATCCGGCGGGACGGAGACGGCCTGGCCGTCCACGTGGAAGGCGACGCCGCGCCGGCACCCGCCGACTGGGGCACGGTCCGCGCCGAGTCGATCTACGCCAACGGCATCCTCTCGGCGACCGGCTCGGCATTCGTGGCCACGTTCGACTTCGGGGACTTCGAATCCGAACTGCAGGCCAACGCAAACCTCGGCCTCCTGGTCGTGGCCTGCTTCCACCGGTTCAAGGACGGCAGCGGGCGCTCCGACCTGTTCACGCGCGAGTTCTTCTGGCGGGAGGACGTATGAGCGTTGTGAGCATTGTGAGTACAGGTGAACCCGTGGCCACACGCCTGGCCGTCAACGCCCTCACCGGCACCTGGCTGAACACAAATCGCGAAACCCGAGGCATCGGCCGCTTCGACATCTCCGCACGCCCGGAAGGCGGCGTCGACGTGCTGGCCACCGGCACATCGGCATGGCCGCTGACGCCGGCCAGCGTGTACGGCGACCGCGTCGACACGCGCGACGCGCTGGCCTTCAGCGCGGTCTGCGACCTCGGCTACGCCGACGTTCACTTGCAGGCGAACATCAAAGGAGGCGTGCTGGTGGTGGCCAGCTTCAACCGGTTCAAGGACGGCAGCGGACGGTCGAGCTACTTCACGCGCGAGTTTTACTACCGGGTGGGATGACATGGCGGCCCCGATACGCGCCGTCGAGCCCCCCGAGCCACGCGGATTCGCGGGCGTGCACCTGCGCCCCGAGGGGCGGCCTCTCGTCGAACGGATGCGGGTTCTGGCCCGCGGCTGTTTTGCGCCGCGTGCCGCGCAATACGACGCCTCGGGCGAGTTCCCGCAGGCCGACTTCGACGATCTGTTCAGCGCCGGCCTGCTCGCGCCGTGCGTCCCGCGCCAGTACGGCGGCCTCGGGCTCGGGCCACACAGCGGCGACGTCTTCACGCTCTGGATGCTGACCAAGGAGATCGCCCGCGCCGATCTCTCCCTGGCCCGCTGCTGGGAAGGTCATGCCAATTCCCTGGTGCTGCTCACCGGCCTGGCCACGCCGGCGCAGAAGGAGCGCTGGTTCGAGGGCGTGGTGCAGCGCGGCGAGACGTGGGTGGCCTGGAGCGGCGAGCCGCAATCGGGCGCGCTCGGCGAGCAGGCCCGTTTCGGCACCCGCGTGGAACGGGTCGACGGCGGCTGGATCGTGGACGGGACCAAGGCTTTCTGCACCAGCGCCGGCGGCGCCGACTGGGCCATCCTCCTCGTCAACACCGCCGGCCCCGGCGGCGCGCGGCACGCCGCCGGCTCGCCGGAGACGCTGCTCCTCCTGGCCTGCGACCTCTCCGATCCGTCCGTCACCACGGACGGCAGTTGGTGGGATCCGATCGGCATGCGCGCCACGGCCAGCCACATGGTGCGCTTCGACCGCACCTTCATCCCGGAGGAGAACTCCGTCGGCACGCCCGGCGCGTACCTTCGCGACGGCTGGCAGACCTGCTTCGCGCCGCACTACGCCGCCTCGTTCCTCGGCGCCGCGGAAGCGGCCTTCGACTACGCGACCGACTACGTCCGCGTGCAGAACAAAGGCGACGACCCGTACGTGCAGCACCACGCGGCCAAGATGGCCTTGAACGTCGAGACGGCGCATCTCTGGCTGCGCCACGTAGCGACGCTCTGGGAAAGCGGCGATTGCGACGAGGCCCAGGTCGCGGGCAGCCGGGCTCGTTACCTGCTCGAGCACCTCGCGGAGGAGACGCTGCAGCACGCCATTCGCACCTGCGGCGCGCGGTCTCTCAACCGTCCCAGCGCACTGGAGCGGACCTACCGCGATCTCTCCATCTACATCCGTCACGACAATGACGACCAGGTGCTGGCCACCATCGGCCGGGCCCTGCTCGGCCGCAGTTTCGACGCGTCGTTCTACAAGCCATGAAAGGCCACCGGATCGTCTGGGCGTTCGCCCTCGGCTATCTCCTCTCGTACGCGCCGTACGCGGCGCTGACGAAGCTGCTCACCTCCGGGCGGCTCGGCGCGGCCGCGGACCTCTCCGGCTTCGAGCTGCTGCCGGCCACCATCGTCGGGACGCTCCTCGTGCTGCCGCTGCTCATCGCCGCGCTCGGCTGGTGGAAGTACGTCGCGCGTCCGGACCGGCACATCCTCGTCTCCGGCTTTGGCACGGCCCTCATCATCGGTTGCACGACGCTGGCTTACACCTTCCACGGCGTCTCCATCGTGCTGGCGCTGCTGCTCATGCGTGGCGGCGTGCTCGTTCTCGCGCCCCTGGTCGACGTCCTCTTCGGGCGCGAAGTTCGCTGGTTCTCGTGGACGGCACTGGCCCTGAGCTTGCTGGCCGTCTTCATCGCCCTGCGCGACGCCGGCAGCTACCGCCTCTCGGTGGCGGTCCTGGCCAACCTCGGCTGCTACCTCTCCGGTTATGTCCTGCGCCTGCCGTGCATGACGCACGCGGCCAAAGTGCGCGACGCGGCCACGACGCGACGCTACTTCGTCAGTGAGGCCGTGGTGGCGCTCGGTTTCCTGACGGCGCTCCCCATCGTTCTCGCGATCGCCGGGAAGGGTGCGTGGATGCTGGAGCTGCGGCGCGGCTGGACGGGGATGCTCGCCTTGCCGGCGCTCCTTCCAGCCCTGGGCGTCGGCGCGCTGTACGCCATGCTCTACGTCTTCGGGACGCTGATCTACCTCGACCGGCGCGAGAACACGTTCTGCATCCCGCTCAACCGTGCTTCGAGCCTGCTGTCCGGGGTCATCACCGCCCTCGCGCTGCAGTCGCTGTTGCACTTCGGCCAGGTACCCGCCTCGCAGCTCGAGGCGGCCGCCGTGATCGGTCTGGCCCTGCTGCTCCTCTCGCCCGCCCATCACGCGTTCGGCTACGCGCGCGAAGTGGCACCGGCGCGGAAGCTGTTCCTCTTCGTCTGCGCGGGCAACACCTGCCGCTCCGCGCTGGCGGAGGCCATTGCCCGCGCCGAGCTGGCGCGACGTTTCGGCAGGAAGGCGCCGGCGGAAGCGCTGAGCGCCGGCCTCTCGGCGAAGAGCGGAGCGCCAATGACGGAGCGCTCGCGCGAAGCCCTGCACGTGCTGTCGATCGAGCCGATGCCGCACGCGGCGCGGGTCGTGACGGCGGAGATCGTCGACTCGGCCTCGTTCATCTACTGCATGACCAGCGGACAGTGCGAGACGCTGCTCCGCGCCGTGCCTTCCGCCGCGGCCAGGACGCGGTGCCTCGATCCCGACGGCGACGTGGCCGATCCGAGCGAGCAGCCGCTGGCTGCCTACGTCGATACCGCCCGCCGCATCCAGCGGCTCGTCCGTTACCGCTTCGACGAGGCAGGCCTGCGCGCCTGAGGAGATCCCATGACCGACCTGCGATTCCACTGGAGCATGTCGTCGGCGGGCGAGAAACTGAAGGGAAGCAACGCCCGCGGGGCCGTGTCCGCCGTGCCGAAGCTCGACGTCCTGGTCCGCTTCTGCCGCCAGGCCGAGGAGTGCGGCATCGAGAGCCTGCTGACGGCGTTCGGGTTCCACCGCGCCGATCCGCTCGTCCTGGCCACGGCCCTCGGCATGCAGACCACGAAGATCAAGTTCATGTTGGCTGTCCGCTCCGGCATCGCCTCGCCGACGCTCTTCGTGCAGCAGGTCAACTCCGTGGCAGCCGTCACCAACGGGCGGATCTGCCTCAACGTCGTCGCCGGTCATACGCCCGAGGAACAGCGCTACTACGGGGATTTCCTGGCCCACGATGAGCGCTACGAGCGCACGAACGAGTTCCTCGAAGTCTGCAACGCCTTCTGGCGCGGCGAAGGCGAGGTGAACTTCGCCGGCCGCTATTACCGGATCGAGAAGGGCAAGCTGACCCTGCCGTTCATCGCCCCCGACCGCTCCGGGCCGGAGATCTTCCTCGGCGGCAACTCCGAGCAGGCCGAGGACCTCGCGGCGCGCCACGCCCATTGCCTGTGGCGCCTGCCCGACACGCCGCAGAACCTGGCGGGGGTGACGCCGCGCGTGACGGGCCGCGGCACCGAAGTCGGCCTTCTGATCTCGCTGATCGTCCGGCCTACCCGCGAGCAGGCCGTGGCCGCCGCCAATGCCATGCTCGAGGAGCTGGGAGGGAAGCCGCGCCGGACCCACGAGGAATTCGCCAAACGCTCCGATTCGGTCGCCTTTACCTCGACCTATCGCCTGGCGGAGACGAGCGACTGGCTCTCGCCGGTGCTCTGGTCCGGCGCCGTGCCGTACATGGGCGCGCCGGCCATGGCCCTGGTCGGCTCGCCCGACGACGTGGCCGATGCCCTGCTCGAGTACAAGTCGGCCGGGGTGACGCAGTTCCTCTTCATGGGCTGGCCGGACTTCGAAGAGATGGCCATTTTCAGCCGCGAGGTATTGCCTCGCGTGCGGGAGCGCGAGCGCGCGGAGGCGCGGCTGGTCACATGCATCAGCTGAAGTTCCACTGGCGCCTTCCGAACGGCGGCGAGCGCGGGACCTCGCGCTCCGAGCAGAACAGTCTCGCCGTGACCGGTTTGCCCGATCTGGAGGCGCAGCTTGCCTTCTGCCGCGCGGCGGAGGAGGCGGGCATTCACTCGCTGCTCACGGACTTCGGATGGTCGAAACCCGATCCAATTCTCCTGGCCACGGTGCTGGGGATGGCCACCCGCTCGATCCAGTTCATCGTCGCCTACCGCTCGGGACTGATCTGCCCGACGAGCTTCGTCCAGCAGCTCAACACGTTGTCCTGCCTGATCAGGGGACGCTTTTCGCTGAACATCGTGGCCGGCCACTCGCCGGAGGAGCAACACTACTACGGCGACTGGCTAGACCATGACGAACGCTACGAGCGGACGGAGGAGCTCCTGGCCATCTGCCGCTCGTTCTGGGCGCAGGGTCCGGTCACGATGGAGGGGAAGCACTATCGCGTCGAGAACGGCCGACTCAACACGCCGTTCCGCTCGGACGAGGGCCGCACCTTTCCGGAGCTGTTCATCGCCGGCAACTCTCCCGCCGCGAAGCACCTCGCCATCACCCAGGGCACCTGCTGGATGCAGATCGCGTCGGCGCCGGAGGCGATGGCCGCCGCGGGCGCCGAGGTGCTGGATGCGGGAGTCGAGCTCGGAGCCCGCATGTCGATCATCGCCCGCGAAACGCGCGAAGAAGCGCTCCGGGCGGCGTACGCGCTGGTGGCGGACCGGCAGGCCTTCGATCACCAGTCGGCGGAACGCGCGTTTCTGCAGAAGAGCGATTCGTCCTCCATCGCCTCGACGTACGCACTGGGCGAGCGCGAATGGCTCACCTCGTCTCTGTGGACGGGCGCCGTGCGCAGCCACGGCGCACCGGCCATCGCCCTCGTCGGAAGCGCGGAGGAGGTGGCCGCGGCCCTCTCGGAGTATGCCGAGGCAGGCGTGTCGCAGTTCATCCTCTCCGGCTGGCCGAAGCTCGAGGAAATGCGCTTCTTCGGCCGGGAGGTGCTGCCGCGCGTGCGTCGCGTTCCCGTCGAGGCGCAAGCGGTTGCAGCCCACTGAGCCTGAGCACAGCGCTGGGGCTGCACGTGAGTGTGAGCACAGCGCCAGGGCGCGCTGTATCTGAGAGAGGAAACGACGAGGGGACGGGTCACGTTTTCCTCTGTTTCCTCTGTTACCTCCGTTCAGTTCCCCTGAGATAGGTGTCCAGGTCAGGCAGCGGTTGAATCGGCGCTTTTTCACACCCGCCGGGCGCCGTTCGTCTTTCCTGAAAATGCTGAAGATCATCTCGAACTGCGGCCCATGCGAGCCGTTCATCGGGAGTTGCCTCGACTCGCTCCGTGCGCAGACGTTCGGGGAATGGGAGGCCTTCGTCACGGTCGATCCCTGCGGCGACCGGACGTACGAGGCCGCCCTCGAGGCCGCCTGCGGCGACCGCCGCATCCACGTGCACCGCAACGAAGAGCGCTTGTATGCCATGGCCAACCTCATCGGCGGCATCGAGCGAAGCGCCGCGGGGCCGGACGACGTCATCGTGGTGATCGACGGCGACGACTGGCTGTACACCGATCGCGCCCTGCAGATCATCTCCGACACGTACGACCGGCACGACTGCTGGCTCACGTACGGAAGCTGGATCAGCAACCACCCCAACGATCCCGGCCGCTGGCCGGCATACCGCGACGGCGAGACGGACTTCCGCGGCACCTACTGGCGCGCCACCGCCATTCGCACCTTCCGGAAGTGGCTATGGGATCTCGTCGACGACGCCGACTGCCGCGACGACGACGGGAACTTCTTCCGCGTCACGGAAGACCTGGCGGTGATGTTCCCGATGCTGGAGATGAGCACGACGGCTCGGGCCCGGCACATCGCCGACGTGTTGCTCATGTACAACCGGACCAACCCGCACTGCGCCGCGGAGGTGATGCGGGAAGAGCTCTACGCGAACACGGATGTGATCCGGGCGCGCCCGGCGTATGCGCCGCTGCGGACCAGGCCGTTCGATGACGGATTCGATCCGGTGTTCGATCACATGGGGGAAAGAATCGCCGCGGCGGCGGATGCCGCCCGCGACGTTTGATGACGCCGGCGTGCACGTCGCACGCCGGACAGACGAACAGAGGTGGTGCCATGGCAGGGAAAGGCGGATACCCCGCAGGTGCGGGGACGACGGTCGAGGTCGAGCTCGATCTGATCACGGCCGAGACGCTGCTGACCGCGCTGAATACGGCGATCTACGGCGGGAGCGGCCAAGAGAAGAAAAAGAAAAAAGAGAAAGAAAACAAAGGGAAAAGGAAAAAAAAAAA